>JANOSN010000857.1:0-1986 GCA_031415895.1 Polaromonas sp.
AAGGTGGTGTGCATTGCGCTCTGCCCACGCCAATGCTTGGCGGCTGGGGGCGGCTTTGTGTTTGGACGCGGTAGATTTTTTGGCAGGCGCCGCAGCTTTAACTGTGGGCAGCCATTTGTGTCGCTTGCTAGGTACCGCAATGCTGCGAGCACCACACATGTATTGACCGGTCAGCGATGCGGGGTTGTTTTGCACTTCATCAGGCGTGCCTTGGGCCAATATGCGCCCGCCGTGCACGCCAGCGCCTGGGCCCAGGTCAATCACATGGTCTGCTGCGCGAATCATGTCCTCGTCGTGCTCCACCACCAGCACACTATTGCCAATGTTGCGTAAGTGTTTTAGCGTGTCAATCAAGCGGTCATTGTCACGCTGGTGCAGACCGATGCTGGGTTCGTCCAGAACATACATCACGCCCGTCAGGCCGCTGCCGATTTGCGATGCTAAGCGAATGCGCTGTGACTCACCGCCACTGAGTGTTTCTGCACTGCGGTTCAGGCTCAGGTAGTTCAACCCTACATCATTTAAAAATTTCAATCGCGCAGCGATCTCGCTTATCACTTTGCTGGCAATTTCAGCCTTGGCACCTTTGAGCTTCAAGTTAGAGAAATAGTCATAACATTCACGTAGCGTTGTGGCGTTAATTTCAAATAAACGCTTAGCTTGCGGCCCTTCGCCCAGCTTCACGCTGCGGGCCTCGCGGCGCAGGCGCGTGCCTTCGCAGCTGACGCAGGCCTGCACACTACGGTAGCGCGCAAGGTCTTCACGCACAATCACTGAATCCGTCTCGCGGTAGCGCCGCTCCATGTTAGGAATGATGCCTTCAAACGGATGTTTTTTAGTGATCTTCTTACCCGCAGACGCACCAGATTCCATCGTGTAGTTAAACTTAATGTCCTCCTCGCCACTGCCCACCAGCATGGCCAATTGCACTTTTTCGTCTAGCGATTCGAAGGGAGTTTCAATATCTGCACCATAGTGCTTGGCTACCGATTCAAGCATGCTGAAGTAATAACCGTTGCGCCTGTCCCAGCCCTTTACCGCACCACTGGCTAAGCTAAGTGATGGAAAAGCCACTACCCGCGCGGGATCAAAAAACTCCATCGTGCCCAAGCCATCACAGGTTGGGCACGCGCCTACGGGCGAGTTAAATGAGAACAAGCGCGGTTCTAGCTCGCTGATGGAATAGCTGCAGATAGGGCAGGAGAATTTGGCATTGAACAAATGCTCTTTGCCAGAATCCATCTCTAGTGCAATCGCGCGGCCCTCGGCCAATCTCAATGCCGCTTCAAAGCTCTCAGCCAAGCGCTGCTTCATCTCGGGCTTGGTTTTCAGGCGGTCTACCACTACATCAATGTCGTGCTTCTCGGCTTTCTTCAGTTTAGGCAGGGCGTCAAACTCAAATAGCGCTGCTTCTTTACCGCTGCCCACCCGAAAGCGCACATAGCCACGCGCCTGCATGTCTTCAAACACGTCTAAAAATTCGCCCTTCTTCTCGCGCGCAATCGGCGCAAGGATCATCAGCTTAGTGTCTTCGGGTAGCGCTAATACTGCATCTACCATTTGCGACACGGTTTGCGCCGTCAAAGGTACATCGTGGTCAGGGCAGTGCGGTGTGCCAGCGCGCGCAAACAGCAAGCGCAGGTAATCGTGAATCTCAGTGACCGTGCCCACGGTGGAGCGCGGGTTGTGCGAGGTGGCTTTTTGCTCAATGCTGATGGCGGGCGACAGGCCTTCAATCACATCGACATCGGGCTTGTCCATCAGCTGCAAAAACTGCCGTGCGTAGGTTGACAAGCTTTCTACATAGCGGCGCTGCCCTTCGGCATACAACGTGTCAAACGCTAAAGACGATTTACCCGAACCCGACAAGCCCGTGATCACCACCAGCTGGTTACGCGGAATATCCAGTTCTATGTTTTTTAGGTTGTGCGTGCGCGAACAACGAATAGATTTTTGCTGGTTAACCAGCGACCCTAAATATTTACC
>JANOSN010000858.1:0-1522 GCA_031415895.1 Polaromonas sp.
GAAGTCTTCGCGTTTCATAGCATCGCCTAACTTGTTGATCTATATGACTTTAGTTTATACCAATAATTAACGATGACATAGCCTAAAATTAATAGCTGCTTGAGCAGTAAATGCTTGGACTATCGGCACATTCGACTACTAAACAGGCTGCAAAACGCACGTTATCGCACAACACAGCAAATCAGCGATTACCATGAAATTCCTCCACGCCGTGGTGGATTTTCATGGAGATTTAAACCGCCACCATCCCCGCAAACCGCACCGCCACCTTGTCAAAGCTCACCGTCTGCCCGCACCCAGCCGCCTTGGCCACCGTTAGCGTGTTTTCTGTCAGCGCCATAGCCTGCGCCGCCTGCTTAGCGTCATCTTGCGTGAGGTAACGCACCAGCACATTAGTGTCCAGCCCCGTCATCACATGCGCCCCGTGGCACAGGCAGCGATAGCGGCATCCATCTGCGCAATGCTGACCGGCTTCTTCGTCCGCCCCGCAAACCGCCCGCGCAGCACAGACACATCCGTGCGCACCGCAACCACGCGAAAGCTATCGCCTTCGGGGAGAAATTCAATCTTCTGGCCAGCAGTCAGCCCCAGCGCTGTTCGCACGGCGAGCGGCAAGGTGATCCGGCCTTTACTGGTTAATGTGGCTGTAGGCATATGCGCTCCTTACACTAGCAGCAACTACTATTTTTATAGCTGGTCGCGCAATATTCTATTGGGCTACCGGCCTATACGGCACTAAACCTGCGGCCCGCCGCACGATTATGACCGCGCCACCCCATCTTGTCACCCCAGGCAAAGCCCTGGGTCACATCAGCCAGAAATCACCCAACAATGGCGCACCTTTAACGCCCAACCAAACAAGGTGCACCATGCATTCATCCACCCCCAGCCCCATACCCCTCTACGGCAGCGAACCCATTGAGTCCGGCCTGTACCTCGGCCTCTTCCATGGACGCAAAGACCCAGACGACCAAATGATTGAATGGGGCTTTAACGGCCCACTCATCGGCCCCTTAAGCTTTGTGCACACCACCTACACCAACGTCATCAAGCTAGGCTTTCACAGCGCCGCCGACGAGAAAAGGTACTTTCCCACCCAAGACATGCCCATGCTGGAGATCAACAGCGACATGGTGCATTACCAAGACTGCTACTACGGCGACTGGACGGTGTTCTACGCCACGGGCTGCGACATCCGCCCACCCCAAGACACCTTCCGCCAGTCACCGCGCCCCATGCGCACCCTGTATGCGCATCACAGCACATAGCACCCCGCAGCTTTCAAGGCATACTGTCCGCAAACCAGAAAGCCGCCATGCCCGCCACATCCAAAGCCGCCAGCCCCGCACCACCCAACTGGACGCGCCAGCAAACCCTAGCCGCGCTGCACATCTACTTTCAGCTCCCCTTTGGCCAGCTCCATCGCGGGCAGCCCAAAATCAAACAAGTAGCCCAGTGGATAGGCCGCACCCCCAGCTCGGTAGCGCTCAAGCTGGTCAACCTCGCCAGCCTAGACCCGCAA
>JANOSN010000859.1:0-1953 GCA_031415895.1 Polaromonas sp.
GATGACTTAAGTGCAGTCATGGTCGATGCATCCATCTGCGGCCTAGGCCAAGCAGCGCCCAACCCGATGCTGTCGGTGTTCAAATATTTTCCGCACGAGGTGACCGCATGAGCGCGCGCGATGTGATCAGCTTTTCGCTCAACGGCAGCGCTTGCCATGCCATGCCGGGCGAGACTATTTTGCAAGCTGCCAAGCGCAGCGGCGTTGACATACCGCACCTTTGCTACAAAGAAGGTTACCGCGCCGATGGCAACTGCCGCGCCTGTGTGGTAGAAATTGATGGCGAGCGCACGTTAGCACCCAGCTGCTGCCGCGCCCCCAGCACCGACATGCAGGTGCACAGCACCAGCGAGCGTGCTGTGAAAAGCCAAAAACTGGTGCTTGAAATGCTGCTGTCAGACATGCCCGATGTGGGCTACAAATGGAACGATGCCACAAGCGCAGCAAGCGATGCAGGGCAACACGGCGAGTTAAGCCTGTGGGCCGACAAGCTGGATGTTCAAGTGCGCCCCGCGCTCAAAGTCCTACGCCGCACCCAACCAGCCGCTGACACCAGCCACCCCGCCATGGCGGTGAACCTAGATGCTTGCATCCAGTGCAACCGCTGCGTGCGTGCCTGCCGTGAGGAGCAAGTTAACGGCGTGATTGGCTATGCTCAGCGCGGTGCACACAGCGCCATCGTGTTTGACCTGGGTGACACCATGGGCACCAGCACCTGCGTAGGCTGCGGCGAATGTGTGCAGGCCTGCCCCACGGGCGCACTGATGCCCAAAACGCACATCGGCTCGCAAAAGGTTGATAAAAAAGTAGATTCCGTGTGCCCCTATTGCGGCGTGGGCTGCTTGATTACCTACAACATTAAAGACGACAAAATTATCAGCGTAGAGGGCCGAGATGGCCCGGCCAACCAGTCGCGCCTGTGCGTAAAAGGGCGTTTTGGTTTTGACTACGTGCACCATGATCAGCGCTTAACCAAACCGTTGATTCGCAAAACAGGCGTAGCCAAAGACCCCGAAAAAATCACCCAGTACCAGCACTGGAGCGAGGTCTTTCGTGAAGCCACTTGGCAAGAAGCGCTAGATGTATCAGGCGGCAAGCTAAAACAATTGCGCGATGTGCACGGCAAAAAATCTCTAGCCGGTTTTGGCAGCGCCAAAGGCAGCAACGAGGAAGCCTACTTGTTTCAAAAACTCGTGCGCACGGGCTTTGGCAGCAACAACGTAGACCACTGCACACGCCTATGCCACGCTAGCAGCGTGGCTGCACTGCTAGAAGGCGTGGGCTCAGGCGCGGTGAGCAACCAAGTTAACGATGTAGAGCACAGCGAGCTGATTTTTATCATCGGCTCCAACCCCACAGTCAACCACCCAGTTGCCGCCACGTGGATGAAAAATGCGGCCCAGCGCGGTGCCAAAATCGTACTGGCCGACCCGCGCCGTACCGACATCGCCCAACACGCTTGGCGCAGCTTGCAGTTCAAGCCTGATACCGATGTGCTGCTGCTGAATGCCTTGATTCATGCAGTGATAGACCAAGGGCTGGTAGCCCAAGAATTTATTGCCGAGCGTGCTAGCAATTTTGAAGCAATTAAACAGCAGGTACAAGACTATTCGCCAGAGGCAGTGCAAGATCGCTGCGGCATTGACGCACACACCATCAAAGAAGTGGCGCGTGCATTTGCCACCTCTAAAGCATCGATGATTTTGTGGGGCATGGGCATCAGCCAGCATATCCACGGCACTGACAATGCACGCTGCCTGATAGCACTGTGCACCATCACCGGCCAGTTGGGCAAGCCCGGCAGCGGCCTGCACCCCTTACGTGGCCAAAACAATGTGCAAGGTGCCAGCGACGCAGGCTTAATCCCGATGATGCTGCCTAACTACCAGCGCGTTACCAATGCCGCTGCACATGCGTGGTTTGAAGATTTTTGGCAGACTAAGCTAGACGACC
>JANOSN010000860.1:0-4642 GCA_031415895.1 Polaromonas sp.
AGCTTAGGTTGCGACGACTGCTGCTGGGCGTCGTCACTGGGTTTTTGTTGGGGCTGCAGTTGCGCAGTGTTGCATCCAGCAAGCACTGCGCATGCCAGCGCAGCGCTGCAGTGCATCCAAATTGAGTGCATGTTGAGAAATAACATCGGCAAAGGCTACCGCACCCATGAATTTGTTAGTGCAAGATCACCGGGTTTTGCGCTAGCTGGGCGTAGCACTCTAAGGTGTCTTCAACTTCGTCTTGCGTGGGCGTGTTGGCCTGCCAAGCGTTGATTTGTTGCTGAAACAGCTCAGCCCACGAACCATCCAAGTACACCTCTTTGCCAGAACGTTTGTCAACAATCTCAAACCCGTGGCGGGCTAGGCGCAAGCCTTGCTGTTTGTTACTGGTCATGGCGGCGCGGTCGCTGCCAATAGCGTCAACCACACGACTATGCAACGCCAGCTCAACGGCATCTTGCGCTTTGGTGCCTTCTTGCATGTCTGCTTGCAGGTGTACCACTACATAAGATTCTGAGTCGTAGAGCATGTTCATAGGGTTGGGGTCCTTGGGTTGGCAAGTTGGTTTACTAGCTATTTGATAGCGTACATCACATGATGTAGTAACGCACGCGGCGTTTTCAAGGCCTACAGGGTTTTTACGGCGTATTTCGCGATAAAAGCCACAGTTTTAGTGCTTGTTACGTGGCTTGTTACGCGCAAAAGAGCCCTGTTATATACAAGGTCATTAACAGGTTTTCGTGGCATCGCAGTTGGATACGGCTTCAGGCATGCGCACATCGGGGCTGCGCAGCAGCAGATCGAACGTGTCACCGTTTTGTTCGGTCTGTTTAAAGCGCACAGGCATGTAGCCCAGGGTGGGTGCTAGCCACAGCTCGACGCGGCGGTCAAATTCTTTGCGCGGAGCGCGTAGCAAGTGCAGTGCAGTGGTGGTGCCAGCAGGCAGCATGATGGTCTCCATGCCTTCGACCGAAAACACCCATGTGTCCGCTTCGTCAGTGCCAGCTACTTGAAGTTGTACGCTGCGTTGTACTTGCTTCTTGGTAGCGTTGCCACCCACGATGCCAGCTAACTGCAGCATCATGCTCAGTTGGTCTTGCGCACCGGCTAGTAACGGCGCATCGGGTTTGTTGTTCGCAAAGCTGATAGTGCCTTTGTCTTTACGAAAATGCGTAGCTTGTTCGCTCCGGTTAAAGCGTTTTTCACTAAAGCGCTCGGGCTGCAAACCTGTGGGCCCTAGTCGGCCTACACTGGTGCGGCGAAACATGGAAATAAACGCTGCCTTGCCTTCCAGCTGCAGCTGGTAAGTGCGGCCATCACTGGCCCAGTCCAACGTGCCAGAAGCCGATTGTGTTTGCGCCCCGCGCGCTTGCACGGCGTTAAACGAAAGACTACCCGAAGCCGGGAAAACAAAATCCGGCGCAGGCTTTTGGGCAACCGATTCACGCGGTGGCTGCGTCGTAGTGGTCTGTGGGTCTGGTGACGACTCAGTAACCGTGATGCTGGGAGTAGTGGTCTGCGGGTCTGGTATAGATTCGGCTACCGTGGTGGTGGGTGTAATAGCGTTTGCATCCTGCTCGGTACTAAGCGGTGTTTCTAATGGCGGCGTTGCCGCTACTTCAGGTTGATCCGTGGCGGTAGTAGTTGCTACAGTATCAGTAGCAATTTGAGCAGTAAATACTTGGACATCAGGCTTATTTGGTGCTTTTTTAGGCGCCCGGGGTAATATTTTAGGCGCTACGGGCGCCTTAAGCACAGGGGCTGGCGCGGGGGGCGCTGCAGCGGGTGCAGGTTCAAGTGTAGGCGCAGGCGCCTCAACCATTCGAGTGCTCATGGCGCGTCCACTGCTGGCTGCGGGCAGCAAGTTACTCAGCTGCCCGGTTAGCACCGTACCGTGAACCAGCAGCACAGCCACCAACAGCCCAAGCAAGGTGCGCCAACGCATGGGTGGCTTAAATGGGGTTAATGGAGCTAGGCGCATAGCTTGAATATACCGCCTCTGCACATAAGGCCCAGTTGCACTGAGACAGGCTTAAGCTAGCTTAGCCCCCAAGTCACGAGACAGTTGCTGTGCACAGCGGCGCAGCGCATTAGCCACCACGCCCTGCCAAGCAGTGTCAAAACTGGCTGACGACCCCAGTGACACTAATCCTAATGCCATGTGCCCACTGGCGTCAAACACCGGCGCACAAAACCCGGCAATGCCGGGTAGCAAGGTGTCGCACACCCTGCCTAGGCCGCGCTCACGCACCTCGCTGAACAAGGCTTGCACGGCAGCAGCAGTAGTAGGTGCGTCGCCACGCGGGGCTTTTTGTAGTGCTGCCAATTCTGTCTTTAGCATCGCAGCAATCGCCTGCGGCTGCGCATGTGCGGCAAAGCAGCGGCCGGTGGCACTGGTCAGCAGCGGCATCACATCCCCCAAGCGCAGATTGACCGTAACAGCTTGCGGCGGCTCTTGCCAATGTACGATAGTGGGGCCGTGGTTGCCCCACACGGCAATGGCTAAAGTCTGGCCTACCTCGGTCATTAGTGCATCCATACGAGCACGAGCTAGCTGAACTGCATCAAGCCGCTCGAGCGAAGCAAGCCCTAACTTAAGTGCCGCAGGGCCTAGGTCGTAGCGGGTGTTGCGCTCGTCTTGTACTACCAGCTCTAGGCGCTGAAAACTGACCAAATAGCGGTGCGCTTTAGCCGCGCTCATGCCGGCGGCAACGGCCAAATCGCGCAGCATCATGGGTGCACGCGCATCCGCTAAAGTGCTTAACAGCGCAAAGCCAACTTCAACAGACTGGATACCGGCTTGGGGTTTAGGGGCCATGATGGAGGTGGTCGAAACACTAGTAGAATTACGCAATAGTAAACGAATTTACCTAAACGTAATTTATAAAGCAAATTTTATGAAACTTGCCACACTCAAAGACGGTTCGCGCGACGGGCAACTGGTGGTTGTCTCGCGCGACTTGGCCACAGCCCATTATGCAACCGGCATTGCCACCAAGCTGCAGCAAGTATTAGACGACTGGAACTTTATGTCGCCGCAATTGCAAGACCTGTACGACACGTTAAATAATGGCAAAGCCCGCCATGCTTTCCCGTTCGATGCCAAGCAGTGCATGGCCCCGTTGCCACGTGCCTACCAGTGGGCCGATGGCTCGGCTTACATTAACCACGTAGAACTAGTGCGCCTAGCCCGCAACTCTACCGTGCCAGAAAACTACTATACCGAACCGCTGATGTACCAAGGCGGCAGCGACGACTTTATTGGCCCGCGTGACGATGTCAAAGTGCCCACAGAAGCTTTTGGTATCGACTTTGAAGCCGAGGTTGCTGTCATCACCGCCGACGTGCGCATGGGCAGCACGCCTGAGCAGGCGCTAGACGGTATTCGCCTAGTGATGTTAGCCAACGATGTCAGCCTGCGCCATCTAATCCCTGACGAATTAGCAAAAGGTTTTGGCTTTTTTCAAAGCAAGCCCGCTACCGCATTCAGCCCTGTCGCTGTGACCCTAGACGAGCTAGGCAGCGCATGGGACGCAGGCCGCCTGCACTTGACCATTCAAAGCCAATGGAACGGCCGCACGGTAGGCATGTGCGATGCAGGAAGTGAAATGACCTTTCATTTCGGCCAGTTGATTGCCCACATTTGCAAAACACGCAACGTGCGCGCGGGTTCTATCGTCGGCAGTGGCACCGTGAGCAATAAAGGCGTTGAGAAAGACGGCAAAAAAGACTGGCCCAAAGGCTATAGCTGTATAGCCGAGAAGCGCGCTATTGAAACCATCCAGGACGGCAAGCCCAGCACGGACTACATGAAGTTTGGCGACACCATTCGCATTGAGATGAAGGGTAAAGACGGGCAGAGTGTGTTTGGGGCGATTGACCAAACTATCGCGCAGCCTGTGGCTTAAACGTTTGTCAGAAACCAGTTATCACGCTGCGTTGTGTAAGTTTGCATGTTGAAATAGGTTGCCTTGCCTAAGGCTGATGCCTATACTTAAAGATTACTGCGTTGTGTTACGCATGCCTTACTAAACATTAAAGTTAAATATTGCCATCCATGCTTCCAGAAAAATTCAGGACTGTGGCCATTGCACAATTGGCTGAATATATGGGTATTGCCGCAGAGTTTGTGGTGGATGACGCGATTGAAATGGTTGCTAAAAATCCAGCTTTTGCCGCTGATCCAGAATTACAAAAAATGTACTTTTTTGTTTGCCTAGGCAAGATATTGCCACCAGAAGTGCCCTACCAAAAAATTAAAGAGGCTATTACCAAAGCCGCAGGTCTCAGGGCATAAACCGCCTTGATAAAAAGTAACGATTCCATGCATCGTTACAAATCTACAGCATCGAAAAAATTTTGAGGAGTTTATTATGAAATCTATCCGCTCTCGCGTTATCGCAGGCTTAAGCCTGATTATTGTGTTCTTTTTGATTCAAGCCGCATTAGTGTGGTGGGGTCAAAATTCAGTGCGCCGTGATGTCGTGGACACTACACGGCAAAACACCATTGCATCGTCCCAGCTGGGCGAACTGTCGGTGCTGGCGCAGCAGGTTCGCCGCTACGAAAAAGAATATTTTGTGTACGTTGGCAACCCCGAGCGGCGTGAAGCCTACATCAAAGAATGGTCGGGCACTTCAGA
>JANOSN010000861.1:0-1109 GCA_031415895.1 Polaromonas sp.
TGCGGCGGCTTGGCCAAACTCAACCAAATTTTGCGTGTCAAGCTGGGTGTAGGTGTTGCCTTCTAGGCGCGATGATGCCCACGATAAGTCGACCAGCAAACGGTCCAAAATTTGGCGCGCATACGTGCCTGCGGGCTGCTGGGGCTGGCCCGCCAGCGCGGTGCGGCCCTGCTCCCACAGGCGCGCGCGCTGCTCGGGGCTGAGGTAGGCGGTTTGGTTGGGGATGTAAGCATCCACCAAGCTGCGCTGGTAGCCCACGCTAGCGCGCTGCGGCAATGGCTGGCGGATATGGTCGCGTACCTCCAGCGCCTGCGCACTCAGCGGTACTTGCATGGGGGCGCTGACCAGGACGTTACGCTGCGGCTCGCGCACTTCGTTGATTGTTATTGCTACGCTGGGCCATGGCTGCATAAGCGGTGTGGCGCGGTAGACCACAGCACGCTTGTTGCCACTTGACTCGATAACGCCCAACTCGATCAAACCGCCCAGCCTGCGCAAGATAGTGCGGCGCGACGTAGGCTGGCCACGCACATTAAGCGCCTGCTCAAGTGCAGCCATGCCAACGCCTGCAATACCTGATTGCGCCACTATTTGGCGTAAATCATCTTGTAAGTGATTTTTTGGCGTAATTAATGGAGGCATTTGGCGTATTTATTCTTATTAATACGCCAATTTTAGTTTAATTTGGCGCAAAAGTAAATCTATACGCCATATCTGTTGCAACTATGGAAACTAGGTTGTGCGTTGCAAAACAGGGGGCGACAAATCAGTACGAGGTTGGTAATGAAAAACCCTTTATCTGATCGGCACAGTTTATGCAACGATATCACCCTCGTGCCCACGACAACACTTTTAACCTATGGAGCCTCGAATGACATCACATATCACTACCAAAATAATAGCTGCTTGTGCAGTATTTGCTTGGACTACAGGCAGTTTTGCACAAGAAAAAGTGACTTTTGGTACCAATTGGAAAGCCCAGGCGGGCCACGGTGGCTTTTACCAAGCTGTGGCTGACGGTACGTATAAAAAATACGGGCTAGACGTAGAGATTCAGCAAGGCGGCCCGCAGGCCAATAACCGGCCGCTGCTGGCGGTGGGCAAGATTG
>JANOSN010000862.1:0-1988 GCA_031415895.1 Polaromonas sp.
GGCGTCGCCACCAGCACTTCGACCCCTTTTTTCAGCTCGGCCGTCTGCGGCTTCATGTCCATGCCGCCAAACACCACGGTGCTGCGCAACTGCGTGTATTTGCCGTACAGCTTGGCCTGCTCGGCCACTTGGTCAGCCAGCTCGCGGGTAGGCAAAATGACCAGCGCCCGCACCGGGTGGCGCGCGGGCGACGTTGATGTGCTTTCGTGCTTTAGCATGCGCTGCAGTAGCGGCAGGATAAACGCCGCCGTTTTGCCAGTGCCCGTTTGGGCGGCACCCATCACGTCACGCCCGGCCAGCACCACAGGGATAGCCTGGGCTTGGATAGGGCTCATGGTGGTGTAGCCCTTTTCGGCTACGGCGCGCAGGATGGGCTCAGCCAGTCCTATAGATGAAAATTGATCGCTCATTAATGTGCCAATAGGCTTTTTGTAATAACCCCCTATTGTCGCACTTTGACGCCACAGGGTTGGAGGCAAGGCTCTAAGCCGTGTGTTCAGGGACGCTAAGCGCGGTAACATCACCCCATGCAAGATAAAAAACTGCCCATGGGCCAACTGCTGCTGTGCGGCGCAATGATTGTGACTTTGTCGATGGGCATTCGCCACGGCTTTGGGCTGTGGCTGCAGCCTATTACCCAGGCGCAAAATTGGTCGCGTGAGACGTTTTCGTTTGCACTGGCGGTACAAAACTTGTCTTGGGGGTTTTTTGGTATTTTTGCAGGCATGCTGGCCGATAAATTTGGCGCGTTTAAGGTGATTGTGGGTGGCGCGCTGCTGTACGCGGCCGGCTTAGCAGGAATGGCGCTGTCGACCAGCCCGTTGATGTTTACGCTGACTACAGGCATTTTGATTGGCGCGGCGCAGGCGGGCACTACCTATGCGGTGATTTACGGTGTGATTGGCCGCAACATAGACCCGGCTAAACGATCGTGGGCGATGGGTGTGGCAGCTGCGGCGGGCTCGTTTGGGCAGTTTTTGATGGTGCCTACCGAGGGCTATTTGATCAGCACTTTTGGGTGGCAGCAGGCACTATTAACGCTGAGCGCCGCAGTGTTTTTGATCATGCCGTTAGCTTTGTTTTTGCGCGAGTCCAGCTTTGCCGCAGGCGGCACGCCAGCAATGCGCGACCAGACCATCACGCAGGCATTGACCGAAGCGTTCAAATACCCCAGTTTTCAGCTGCTGATGGCGGGCTATTTTGTGTGCGGCTTTCAGGTGGTGTTTATTGGCGTGCACATGCCCAGCTACTTAAAAGACAAGGGTCTCAGCCCTCAAGTGGCCGGCTATGCACTGGCGCTGATTGGCCTGTTCAACGTTTTTGGCACCTACATTGCAGGCTCGTTGGGCCAAAAAATGGCCAAGAAGAAGATTTTGTCGTTTATCTACTTTGCACGCGCTGCCGTCATCAGTATTTTCTTGATCGTGCCGCTCTCACCTGCCAGCGTGTACATCTTTGCCAGTGTCATGGGCTTGTTGTGGCTGTCAACTGTGCCACCCACCAACGCTGCAGTAGCGCAAATTTTTGGTATCTCACATTTATCCATGCTCAGCGGTTTCGTATTTTTCAGCCACCAAATCGGCAGCTTTATGGGCGTGTGGCTGGGCGGTGTGCTGTACGACAAAACCGGCAGCTACGATATTGTGTGGTACATCTCCATTGCGCTGGGGGTGTTTGCGGGGCTGGTGAATTTGCCTATACGGGAAGCGGCGATTAACAGAAGCGCATTAGCACAGTAAGTTATATTTTTAATGAATCACCATCCGACTTGAAACCATATTATGCATCTGCAAAATACTTTCGCGAATCAAAGTGGTTGTGCTATCTGGTAGATGACGACCTGAACTATACGTAGCAGTCCAATCGCCATAGGCCGAAAGATTGAATCGCCCGGCCACGCGGTATGAGACTTTAGCCTCGACCACTATGCTTTGATCAGCACCTGATCTTGTTCTCCAAGTTATAAGCGAATTTTTACTCATGGCATC
>JANOSN010000863.1:0-2026 GCA_031415895.1 Polaromonas sp.
GTTTTGCCTAATATCACTGCACCCGCCTCTTTAAGCCGCGCAGTCACAGGCGCGTCGACCTCCCAAGCTTGGTTGGCATCTACCGTGTGGCTGCCGCGCAGTGTGGGCATGCCTGCCGTCAAGATGAGGTCTTTGATAGACGTGGGCACACCTTCTAGCGCACGCACGGCTGTGCCACTGCTGCGGTGTGCTTGCCAAGCTGCCTCGCTGCGCGCAGCAGCTAGTGCAGATGCATCGTGGTCTAGGTGACAAAAAGCCTTCAGCGTAGGGTTGAGCTTGTCAATGCGCTGCACCACAGCGGCATGCGCCTCACGCGGTGAGGCTTGGCCCGACTGGTACAAAGCTATCAGCTCGGTGGCGGTGCAATCGGCTAGGTGAGTGGTCATGGTGTTTTCACTTTGCAGATTTAAATCGATGGCAGCTTGGCAGACACTTGCAGTTTTTTCCACGGCAAGTCGGCAGGGTCAGCGGCCATGGGCCCTGCGGCTTTGGCTACGATGATGTCCAGCGCAGGGTTAGCCACCAGCGGTGTAAAGTCAGCGCGAAAATGGTTTGAGCTTTTCACCACGATAATTTTCATGTCCTCAGCATGGATGCCCACCATGCGCAGCAGCTGGCGATCTAGTAGCTGCGCTTTGCCGCTGACTACTGCCACGCGAATGCCGTCTAAGCGTAGCGCAGCGCTGGGGCCTAAGCGGGCCGTCACGCCCGTCATCATCGGGCCGGTATAGACACAGTTGCCATCGCTGGTGTGCTCTACAGTCCATTCGCCATGCACGGGCGCATCACTGAGCTGGCCGGTAAAAGTGGGCACGGCCTTGCC
This sequence comes from Polaromonas sp., assembly GCA_031415895.1. GTDB lineage: Bacteria > Pseudomonadota > Gammaproteobacteria > Burkholderiales > Burkholderiaceae_C > JAAFIP01. Next base: position 824 of record JANOSN010000863.1, read on the forward strand.
TACGGTAGTTACTATGGTTTTAATAGCTGCTTGAGTAGTAGATACTTGGACTACAGACTGATTTGGCACTGAAATGGGTGCTGAAACCGACACAGGTAGCACCGCATGGGCAAGTAACGCAGCCTGCGGGTCAAACACCATGCCAATAGCTACCTTGCCCGGAAAGCGCAGCCCCGCGCCCTGGCGCAGCAGCTCGTGCAGCACGCCGGTGGTGTTGCTGTCACCGCCCGCGCCGGGGTTGTCTTGGGTGTCGGCTATCACGATGGGCTGCTGGCTGTGCGTGGCGCGCTCAATCGCTAGCGCTACGGCTTCGCGCAGGTTTTTCACGCCCGGGTCCCACTGGGCGGCGGGCACAGCGCTGGCGTACAGCGTGCCCACTGCCTGCTGCGCTGCATCACCGTAGCCCCACACCATGGGCGCACATTCTGCAAAGTCTGCTGCCGGAAACCCCATGCAAAAGCTCAGCACCGTGCCGTGCTGCTGGTCTAGCGAAATTAATTCGTCATAGATGCGCTTGGCAGGCTGCATCCAAGTGCTTTGCGAGTTCAGCGGTATTAAATAAGGAAAGCGTTGGTAGTGCAGCGGCTCTCGCGCGCCGCGCTGCATGCGCCGCACTAGCAAGCTGGCGGCTAAACGGCCCGTATCGGCCATGTCCACATGCGGGTAGGTGCGGTAGCTGACCAATGCATCAGCCAGTTGCAGCATGCGCTCGGTCACGTTGGCATGCAGGTCCAGGCTGGCCACTATGGGCAGTGCATCGCCAGTGACGGCGCGAATGCGCGCTAGCAGCTCGCCCTCAGAATCATCTGCATTGTGCGCCACCGCTGCGCCATGCAGGTCAAGGTAAATCGCGTCTAAGCCCGTGGTCATGGCTTGGCGCACGTCGTGCACTATCTCATCGGCTATCCGGTCAAACGCATCGGCAGTGACGTAGCTAGACGGCGTAGCCCCCGCCCAGACCGATTCAATCAAATGCCAACCATGCTGCCGCGCCGCTGCGATAAAGCCACCAATAGGAATGTTGACCCCCGTAAACGAAGCCGCCATGCCAGCACCGCGCCTGTACGCCGGGAAGGTGTGGCCTGCAGTGAAAGCGTCCCAGCCCGCCAAAGTGGGCGCAAAGGTGTTGGTTTCGTGCTGGTAACCGGCGATGAGGATGTTCAAAGTAAAGCTCTCATTTTTTTGGATTGAACCGTCACAGAC
>JANOSN010000864.1:0-1586 GCA_031415895.1 Polaromonas sp.
CTTTGATGGCCTTGCGCAACAAAGCAGTACGCATGGTGGGTTTGAAAAATCTAGGCCAATTATCAGATGTACCTACCGCAGCAGACCATGGCCTAGTACCAGGTGATCGGATAGGCCTATTTACATTGGTAAGTGCCGAGCCTGAGCAACTGGTAATGCAAGACGATGATCATCACCTTATTGTGCAGATATCTTTGCAAAAAATGATGTTGGATAACAAGCATGACAAATTAGCTCTCAGTACGGTGGTACACACTAAAAACATGCTGGGCAAGCTGTACATGCTGCCTGTAGGCCCGATACATAAACTTATCGTACCGGCAGTATTGGGCCGCGCCCCTGAAGCCATATTGCAAGCCATTCACAATATCCCGCCTGCTCGGCAATAGAACTACATTTCGCGAGATAACAGCGTTTTAGCGTGATGCCGCAAATGTTGCTCCATGAAGCTGGCGACAAAGTAATAACCGTGGTCATAGCCTTCATGGCGATGAAGCTCTAGGGGCTGATTCACCTGTTGACAGGCTGCTTCCAATAAATGTGGATGCAGTTGTTCAATCAAAAATTTATCGGCCAGACCTTGGTCAATCAAAATACTGCTGGGTAGCAGTGCCTTGCCGCGCGCAAGCATCAGCGCTGTGGCGTCGTGCTGCGCCCACAGGCTTTCATCGCTGCCCAAATAACCTGCAAACGCTTTGCGGCCCCAAGGGCATTGGGTGGGCGCACAAATAGGTGCTAGTGCTGAGAGGGATTGAAAAAACCCTGCATGCCGCAACGCCAGCGTGAGTGCACCATGCCCGCCCATGGAGTGCCCCATGATGCCCAGGCGCTTCGTGTCCACCGGTAGCTGCAGGCCGATCTGCACCAGCAGCTCTTGCATGAGATAACTCTCCATACGCCAGTGGGGTGCCCACAGCGGCTGTGTTGCATCCAGATAAAAGCCTGCGGCCACACCAAAGTCCCAACTATCGGCTTGACCCGCAACATCTGTTTTCCTGGGGCTAGTGTCAGGCGCGATCAAAGCTAAACCCAGCTGGGCAGCCACGCGCTGCGCACCCGCTTTGGTGGGAAAGGTTTCTTCATTGCAAGTTAACCCCGCCAGATACACCACGGCAGGCACAGCGCCTTGTTTAGCAGCAGGTGGCAGATACACCGCAAAGCGCATGGGCAAACCAATTTGAACCGAATCATGCTCATAAAAATACTGCGTACCGCCAAAACAGGCATGCGAACTTAGCAAACGAAAAGAAGCGTCCATGGTCAGAAATGAATCACAGTGCGGATAGATTTGCCTTCATGCATCAAATCAAAGGCTTCATTGATTTGCGCAAGCGGCATAGTGTGTGTGACAAACGGGTCAAGCTCTATCTCGCCAGTCATCGCCTGCTCTACCATGGCGGGCAGTTGCGTGCGGCCCTTCACGCCGCCAAAGGCCGAGCCGCGCCACACACGCCCGGTGACCAGTTGGAAAGGCCGTGTTGCTTTCTCGTGCCCCGCGCCGGACAATCCAATGATGATGCTCTCGCCCCAGCCCTTATGGCAGCACTCCAGCGCCGCGCGCATGACGTGCACGTTGCCAATGCATT
>JANOSN010000865.1:0-10777 GCA_031415895.1 Polaromonas sp.
TGCTGGTAAAGCAAGCCTTGGTACAAGCTGCAGCGGGCGTAGACATCGTCGCCCCCAGCGACATGATGGATGGACGCATTGGCGCAATTCGCGCCGCACTGGAAGCTAGTGGATTCGTGCACACCCGCATCATGGCCTACAGCGCTAAATACGCCAGCGCGTTTTACGGCCCTTTTCGTGACGCAGTGGGCAGCGCAGCCAACCTGGGCAAAGCCGACAAAAAAGTCTACCAAATGGACCCCGGCAACAGCGACGAAGCCCTGCGCGAAGTGGCGCTAGACATTGCCGAAGGTGCTGACATGGTGATGGTGAAACCCGGCATGCCCTATCTAGACATCGTGCGCCGCGTAAAAGACGAATTCAAAGTGCCCACCTTTGCCTACCAAGTCAGCGGTGAATACGCCATGCTCAAAGCTGCGGCGATGAACGGCTGGCTAGACCACGACGCGGTGATGATGGAAAGCCTTTTGGCCTTCAAACGCGCCGGGGCTGATGGCATATTGACCTACTTTGCCATCGACGCGGCCAAAGCATTGTTGGCTGCCAAAGTCTAAACGCTATGTATTTAATAGCTAACTAAGTAATAAATACTTGGACTACAAGGCGAAATAGCTTATAAACCAGCTTATTGATAAGCTAACCTATCACCACCTAAAGCATTTATTGGCAATACCACTGTGGCCCTGTATCACTTTAGCCCCCAATCTACCCACCGCCTAGACGCGCTGCCCCAGCAATTACCCGAGCAGGGCTTTATCTGGTGGGTGATGACCCGAGCCGAGCTTGAAACCGGCTGGTCTAAATTTCAATCGCAACTGCAAGGGCTAGGCCTGGATGTGCCGATGGACTTGCACCAGCAAGACTTGCTCAATGCCCAGCACCCTAGCTACTACGACTACACCAGCAATTATGATTTAGTGGTTTTTCGCCGTTTGGTTGTGGCCAATGGCGTTCCTAATACCGTAGCTAATCCAGCAGCTAATGCAGCAATTAATGCCTCAGCTAATGGTGCTGGCGCTGACACCACAGCGGGTCGTTCACTGACAGCTGCTAAAAAATCTGGGCCCACAATTTTAAGAAACATTGCCACCGTACCCGTGGGCTTTTTGCTCTACGAGCGGTTATTGGTCACCGTGCATTCAGACCATTGCGCGACAGCAGATGATTTTATGCAACGCATTGGCAGCGAGACTAACTCGCGCCGCCCAGCATCGCCCGCTGACCTGATGCTGCGCATGGTCAACGCCATGGTGGACGGCTATTTAGAACTTCGTAAAACATTAAGCGTGCAGCTAGACCACTGGCAGGCCGAGCTGCTCAGCCCCACAACGCGCTTTGTTAACTGGCGCGCGCTGCTAGCATCGCGCAACGACCTGCATGCGCTAGAAGACTTGTGCGACGAGCAACACGACGCCATACAAGAATGGCTAGACACGCTGCAAGAGCAGCCTATCGCCCTAGCTGGTGCTGACATTGTGGCCGCGCGCAACGAGCGAGACAACTTGGTGGCCCGCTCACGCGATGTGATGGAGCATATTCAGCGCGTAGTGCACCATGTGCGCCGCATGGAGCAGTCGGCAGAAACGGCAGTGCAAATGCACTTCAGCGCGCAAAGCCACCGTGCTAATGACGTGATGCGCACGCTAACTGCGCTCACCGCTATTTTCTTGCCACTTAATTTGATTGCCGGTATTTTTGGTATGAACTTTGAGTTTTTACCCATTATTCATAACAAGCAAGGTTTTTGGTGGGCGCTGGGCGCTATGGCTTTGACAGCTACTACGATGGGCATTGTGTTTTGGCGCAAGCGCTATCTGGCGCGCACTCGCGGCTAAGCAACTGTCTTTACGCTTTTAATTCTGCCCGCCTCAGCAGGGCATTTTTAGTCAGTTCTAGCGGCCTTACACAACGCCGCAGCCTGCTTCACACTCAGGCGAAACGCACTGCTGTTTTGCTGCGCTTGCGACAACAGCGAGCCACCTTCCAGCAAGGCAGTCACTATCCAAGCCAAGTCTTTGGCCGGTCGCACGCCAAGCCCATCGGCCTGCAAGCGCTGCTGCACCACAGCGGCCAGCTGGCTGTACGCTGTGCCCACAGCTTGGCCCAGCGCGGGCGAGGTTTTGTGTTCAATCGCAAATGCGGAAAACAAAGCACAAATTTCGTAATGGGTTTTCTCCATCACCACCGTCAGCTGCTCGCCTACTTGCGCCACCAGTGCATCGGTGCTGCGGGCGCGGCTGTTGTTTAACATTGCAAGCAGGCTGGCCGTGATGTCTTGGATTACGCTCACCCCTATGGCTTCTTTGCCCCCCGGAAAATGGTGGTACATCGAGCCCTTAGGCGCGTTGGCCAACTGCAATATGTCGCTCAGGCCCGTGGCGTGGTAGCCGCGCTTGCGAAACAAGCGCTGCGCGGCCATGAGAATACGGCCACGGGTGTCTTGCTCTGCAGCATCGGGCACTGGGGCAGTTGAACTAAGTGAAGTGGTTGGCATGTTGGCAACCATCATAACAAACGGGCTTAACATAGCTTTGACTAAACCGACCGGTCTAGTGAATGCTATACTGCTGCACATGACCACTGTGCCCACCACGCCCCAAACCCTCGCCCTCACAGCGCACGACGGCTACGCGCTTGCGGCCAGCCATTTCGCCGCACCAGGCGACCAATTTATTGTCGTCGCATCCGCCACTGCCGTGCCGCGCTGGTTTTACGCCAAGTTTGCTGAGTATGCGCAAAGCCGCGGTATCAACGTCATCACCACCGACTATCGGGGCATTGGCAACTCTAAATACGGCTCGCTCAATGGCTTTGAGATGGACTACGCCGACTGGTCGCGCTATGACTTGGCCGCTGCCGTGGCCTATGCAGCACAGCGTGGCAAGGTGTGGCTAGTAGGGCACAGCTTGGGCGGCCACGCCATTGGCCAGCTGCCTGACCCCAATGTGTTGCAGGCCGCCTATATATGCGGCACGGGCTCTGGTTGGCACGGTTGGATGCCCCGGCCCGAGCGCTACCGCGCCTGGGCGATGTGGAATCTGTTAGGCCCCATCACCACGCGCATGTACGGCTATCACCCCATGAGCAAGTTTGGTATGGGCGAAGACATCCCCCTGGGCGTGTACCGTGACTGGAAGCGTTGGTGCGCTAACCCGCATTACTTTTTTGACGACCCAGCGCCCAAAGCACGCGCCATCACCGCCAAGTTTGCTGATGTGCGCATACCTATTGCCGCCGTGGTGAGCACTGACGACCTGTGGGCACCACCTGCATCACGCGATGCGTTTTTTAAAGGTTACAGTGGCGCTAGCGTGCAGCCCATTGACCTAACGCCACAAAGTTTAGGTGTTCAACAGATTGGACACATGGGCTACTACCGGTCACAGGTGGGTGTGCAGTTGTGGCCACAGACGCTGGCGTGGCTGGGGCAGCATGGGCTGAAAACGTCTAGCGTTTAGAAAAAAGCAACTTACTGCTAAAAATTTCCAACTGCTCGTCATAAAAATAAAACCAACGATTCGCAGATAACGCAGGACTTTACTGAGCTTTTAGCCCAAACAAACGCGCGCCGTTGTCCCAAGCCACTTTGCGCGCTACATCCGCTGGCAAATCGCCCAGCCACGCACGGTAGCCTTGCATCAGCTCGCCATAGTATTGCCAGCGCTGGTTCACCCAAGTGTCTGACCCAATCATGAAGCGGGTCGGAAAATCGAGCACGAGCGCGCGCCACTCGGGCGACAGCTTGCCATCACTGCCGGTTAAACCAGGGCGGTACGACAGCTCACCCATCAGCAGCGGGTACGCTTGCAGCAGCGCGCGCACGCGCTGGGCACTGGCACCGCCAATGCCAGTGTGCGCCCAAATCAGTTTAGTTTTAGCGCCTTTGCTGGGGGTATTAGCCATTAGCAAGTCAATCGCCACGTCGTCCACATGCGCTAGCACGGCCAGCTGTTTGTCGTCAGCAAGTGCCATCAGCTTTTTAGCCACGGGGCCATTGGCGTTAGCGCTGTCGTACAAATGGAATTCGCCTATGCCTAGGTAAGGCCCCGCTGCGGTGCCGCGTGCCAGCTCGGTCTGTACCATGGTGTAGATAGTGTCGTCATTGAACCAGCCGCTGTAGTCGGCGCGGTTGCGGTACAGCCGAACAAACGGCACCACGGTCACACCTGCTTTGCCAGTGTCGTTTTTGGCAGCCGCCAAAGATTTAGTGCCATCATTAGGCCGCGAGTTAGCCACGATAGCGCGCACACCATTGCTTTGCATGCGCCCCAACACATCCGCCAACGGATGCGCCGCCTGCGCTTCTTCGTTGTAGTGCAGGTGCGCATCAAACAGCGGGCCAGAGTAGTCGGCAGCGTGGGCTGTGCTTAACGCTGCCATTGTTAACACTATGAATTTAATAGCTGCTTGAGCAATAGATACTTGGACTGTGGGCATATTTGATTGGTAAATGGTGTTGTTTTATATATTTTAGGTTGTTGGGGGATTGTTGTCTTGCAGGTCGCTTGTAGTTGGCTTAGGGAAGTGCGCGAAGGTATCGCGTTTTGAACTGCAACAAGCAACCGGGGTCAGATCAAAATTCAGGAAGATCACTCTCCAAAGCGCACACTGCAAGTACGAAATTTTGCTCTGACCCCGCTTGCCCAAACCGAAGCGCGTGACTTAAAACTACAACATCGACCAGGGTGAGCGGTGGGAGCGTATCGATGCAAAAACTGCAGCGAGGTGCGGCAAACCACCTCAAGATAACTACTCATTGCCGCGCGTTTTCGCGGAAGTTTTTGCAGCGATATGTCCCGCCGCCCGCCACGACTAAACAAGGACAACATGCATTGCAAATGGGGAGTCCGACCCCGACCTAAGCAACAAAGCAACAAAGCAACAAAGCATTCAGGCACTCAGGCGAGCAAGCAAATTGCTACAAATTTAATAGCTGTCTGAGCAATAAATACTTGGACTACAGCCTTATTTATTCACTTTTCCAGTAGCCCGACTGTACAAAGGCAGCACCTTAGGCAAGTTCTTTTCAATATCCGCAATACGCGACGGCCCGCTAGGGTGCGTGCTTAAAAACTGCGGTGGTGCACCCTTGCTAGCCGCGCCCATTTTCTGCCACAAACTTATTCCTGCACGCGGGTTATAGCCAGCGCGGGCGGCTAGCTCCATGCCCACCAAGTCAGCTTCAGACTCATCCTCACGGCCAAACTTTAGCGTCAGCAACTGCGCACCCATGCCCATGGCCTGTGCGCCTGCATTGCCCAAGCCCAGCACTTGGCTCAGCACGTTAGCGCCTATGCCAGTGGCTGCGTTTTTACCCATGCGTTCGCGGGCATGCTCACGCAGCGCATGCGCTACCTCGTGGCCCATGATCATGGCCACCTCGTCGTCGGTGAGCTGCAATTGCTCCAAAATGCCGGTGTAGAAAGCAATCTTGCCGCCCGGCATGCAAAAGGCGTTGATCTGTTTGCTGTTAAGTACATTCACCTCCCACTTCCAGTCTTTGGCGCGCGGGTTCCACTCCAACGCAAAAGGCACAATTTTTTGCGCGATGGCGCGCAGGCGCACCACCTGCGGATGGCTTGCAGGCAGCAAGGCGTTTTTGCTGCTGGCCTCTTGTACCATTTGCTGGTACTGCTGCACGGCGGCCTGCTCTACCTGCGACGCAGGCACCAGCTTGGCAAATTTAGAATTGCCGCCCACCTCCACACCTTCGCGCGCGCTGGTGGGCAGTGCGGCACAAGCCAAAACCATAGATAGCGATAACAAGGTGGTACGCACGGCGGCTCCTAAGCAACAAAATACAAACTATACCCAAGGCTACAACGCATTGCTGGCACTGCACGGTGACCGCTGCCAAAAAAAACGGCCACCCTTGAGGGTGGCCGTATGAAAGTCCTCATCATAAGGACGTCGTTGGGAGACTATGCTTGTGATCTCTAGGTGCCGACTCTGACGGTCATTTCACCTTAAAAACCAACTTGCAACTTTTTTCGCTAGAAATGTGTGACAGGAACCAGTCCATTGTGCAACGGTTTTTATGTGTTGGACATCACCCAAATGGGGGATGCGGAGGGCTTTTTCACAACATTTTTGGCCTATTTGTGCAATAAATCACATTGTTGCACCCTTCATTGGAGCCTGCACTTTGGCTAGGAACAGCGCTATATCCGCTGCGTACTGCTAGGCGGCAGCAGGGCAGGCAGTCTCAGCACAAAGCATGCACCCCCGCCATCGCGCGCTTGGCACTGCACTTGACCTGCATGACTGTGAACAATGGAGCGAACCAATGATAGTCCTAAGCCAACGCCGCCGTCGCGCTCGCTGGCATTGCTGCTGCGATAAAAGGGCTCGAAAATCCGCTCACGTTCAGTCTCAGGTACACCTGGGCCACGGTCGCACACGACCAGTTCAAGCAAGCGCTGTCGCGGCGCTGCTAAGCCTGCGGTGCTTGAGGCACCTGTAGCTGGTGCGCGCAGGTCCAGCGTCACCTCAACCTCCCCGCCGCCGTAGCGGTTAGCGTTCTCCAGCAAATTGCGCACCATGCGGCGCAACAGTCGCGCCACACCGTGCACGCAGTGCGCGTTGTGTTCAGGCTTGTGCTGTGCACGCTGCTCGTCTTGCAGCACCTGCAGTGGCACGTTCAGCCGCGCACACTCTTGGGCCACCAGCGCCAGCATGTCGACTGCCTCGCGCGTGCCCATGTCGATGCTGCTGTGCTGGCTGGCATCCAAGCGGCTGGCCAGCAAAATTTCGTCTATCAAGGCATCTAGCTCGTTGATATTGCGCGCCAGCTCGGCCTGCCGCGCGGGGCTGGGGCTGTGCTCGCTCAGTTCAATGCCCATACGAATGCGCGTCAGCGGTGAGCGCAGCTCGTGCGATGCATTGGCCAGCAGCGCTTTATGCGTTTGCACCAGCGCCTGGATGCGGTCAGCAGCTTGGTTAAAGCGCTGGGCTAAAAAAGCCACCTCGTCGCTGCCTTTGGCGTCCACACGGGCTGCCAAGTCACCACTGCCCCAGCGCTCCACGCCGCGCTGCAATTTTTCCAAGCGCTGTGTTAAGCGGCGTATCACCGGGTAGCTACCCAGCGCAATGCCCAGCGCCAGCACGCCCCACAGCAGCGGCATAAAACCCGGGTGCCTTTGCATGTTACCTTTTAGCCAGCGGTCAGACTGGGGTGATGCCAGTGCGCCGCCAGCAGGTGCAGAGCGCGGGGACACTTGCAGGCTCAAGACAGTGGTTTGTCCAGCTTGGCTAGCCGTGCTTAGCGCTGCGCTGGGCAGGCTTAGTTCAAACTCCAACCCCTTGCCGGGGCGCTGCACTTTAGAGCTGGCTTTGCCTAGCACTTGGCCCGCAGCGTCGCGTACGACCAGTTCACGCGCGGGCAGCTCGGCCATACGTTCTGCGCGCAAGCGGTCGGTGTGTTCGCGCCAAACCAAACCAAAGATCAATGTCAACACTAGCACCGCAGCCACCACGGCCAGCCAAATGCGCACATACAAACGACTGAAAAACGAAATATACATGCAACCCTTCAATTTTTCAAAGAAATTGGCTTGTAGTCCAAGTATTTATTAATTAGTTAGCTATAAATTTAGTAGCGTTAATAATCCAGGCCCACGCTAGTCTTGCTGCTTTGAAAACAAATATCCCACGCCGCGCACCGTCACAATGCGCTGCGGTTCTTTGGGGTCAGGCTCAATCGCGCTGCGAATGCGGCCCATGTGCACATCAATTGACCGGTCAAAGGCTTCTAACTCGCGGCCACGTACGGCCTCCATGATCTGCTCGCGCGTGAGCACGCGGCCCGCGCGCTCAGCAATCGCCACCAGCAAGTCAAACTGGTAGGCCGTCAGCTCAGCCTTATTGCCTGCGACGGTTACAGAGCGGGCGTCGCGGTCAATCTCTAGGCTGCCAAACACCATGCACCGCTTGGTGGCCAAGCCGCCTTGCGTGTCGCTGGCGCGGCGCAATATCGCGCGGATGCGGGCTAGCAGCTCGCGTGGCTCAAACGGTTTAGACAAATAGTCATCAGCCCCCAGCTCCAAGCCAATGATGCGGTCCATCGCGTCGCCCTTACCCGTTAGCATCAGCACCGGCGTGCGGCCAGCATCACCGGGCAGTGCACGCAAGCGGCGGCATACTTCTAAGCCGTCAATGCCGGGCATCATCACGTCCAATATCACTAGCGCAGGTGGTGTAGTTTGCAGTGCGGCCAAGCCTGCCTGGCCATCGGCAGCGTGGGCAAATGTCATGCCGTTAGTTTGTAGATATTCGCCCACCATACCGGCTAAGCGCACATCGTCTTCAATCAACAAAATCAAACTCATAGCACGATGGTAGCCAATGTCTAATGCGCTGGCTAGCGGGTTTGTGAAGTGGGGGTAAAGTTAGGTAAAGGCACGTCCGCAGGCCCGCCTTTAAAAAGCTAATTACAAAGCCATGTCATAGCTAATGGTGATGGGGGCATGGTCAGAGAATTTTTCGGTTTTGTAGATCTCTTCTTCTCTCGCTAGGGCCGCAATGGCAGGCGTAGCCAGATGGTAGTCAAGCCGCCAGCCTACGTTTTTGGCATAAGCTTGGCCGCGCTGGCTCCACCAGGTGTAGCAAGTGTCGGTAGTGTCTGGTTGCAGCAGGCGGTACACATCTTTCACGCCTGCTTGGTCAATCAGATGCGTCATCCATGCGCGTTCTTCGGGCAAAAACCCGCTGTTTTTCACATTGCCTTTAAAGTTTTTTAAATCCGCTTCTTTGTGCGCAATGTTGATGTCGCCACACAGCACAAACTCACGCTGCCCCTTTAGCGCCAGCAAGTGCGGGTACATCTTGGCTAAAAACCGGTACTTGGCCAGTTGCCGGTCTTCGCCTGACGAGCCACTGGGAAAGTAACTGCTAATAACTGAGAACTTGCGCTGTGGTGTGTCAAAGCGCAGTTCTACATAGCGGCCTTCGGCATCAAACTCGCCGCCATCAAAGCCAATAATCACCTCGCTGGGCGCATGACGCGTGTACACGCCTACCCCGCTGTAGCCTTTTTTCTCGGCAAACTGAAAATAACCTTGCATGCCCGCAATCTGCTCAAATTTACCCGCCACATCACTAGCCTGCGCCTTGATCTCTTGTACGCACATACAATCAGGCGCAGACTTCTCAACCCACGCTGGCATACCTTTGGTAGCGGCGGAGCGGATGCCGTTAAAGTTTAAACTGGTGATTTTGAAGAGTGATTTTTTCATGGCTAAACTGCAGGTATAGGCGTGTGGCGTGTGGCCTGTGGGCCAGCGTGACTTAAATAAAAACGTAGGCAATTACAACTGAATGGGAATATACCGTGTCGGACAACCAACTCGCACTAGATTTTGTGCAATTTTCTGTCGAATCGGGCGTTTTGCGCTTTGGACAATTTACGACTAAGGCGGGCAGATTGTCGCCCTATTTTTTCAATGCAGGCCTGTTTGACGACGGTGCCAAGCTGGGCCGCTTGGCGCAGTTTTATGCCCAGCGCATTTTGGCTAGTGGCATTGAATTTGACATGCTGTTTGGCCCAGCCTACAAAGGCATACCGCTGGTGGCTGCCGTGGCCATTGAGCTGGCACGCCTGGGCCGCAACGTGCCGTACGCCTACAACCGCAAAGAAGCCAAAGACCATGGCGAGGGGGGCAGCCTAGTGGGTGCGCCTGTGGCTGGCCGGGTGCTGATTGTGGACGATGTGATGTCTGCAGGCACTGCCGCGCGGGAGTCTATTGCTATCATTAAAGCAGCTGGTGCACAGCCCTACGCTGTAGCCATTGCCCTGGACAGGCAAGAAAAAGCCACTGAAAATACCCCCACCGGCCAGCGTGATGTGCCGCACAGCGCCGTGCAGTATGTCACTGATGTGCTGGGCCTTAAGGTTTGCACGATTGCCAAACTAACCGACTTATTGCAATATCTGCAAACCAGTGGTGCCAGCATGGCCCAGCACAGCCAGGCAGTGCAGGCCTACCGCCAGCAGTACGGGGTTGCTTAAGGCATGACAACCGGTTGTGCCGCCATTGCGTTAAATTCACTATCCCAACCGCCCTGCACTTTCAACCCCTATGAAACTTTACATTAAAGCTTCGTTAGCCGCCCTCTGGTGCCTAGGCGCCACCGCTGCTTGGGCGCAAATTTACTCTTGTGTGGACGCTAAAGGTCGCAAGCTGACCTCTGACCGGCCAATAGCAGAGTGTGCTGACCGCGATCAAAAAGAGCTCAACAGCAATGCTACCGTCAAACGCACCGTCAAGCCCACCATGACGGCTGAAGAGCAACGCACGTTTGACGAAAAAGAGAAAAACTTTGCCGAGGAACAAGCCCGTACCGCCGAAGAAAAGCGCAAAAATCGGGCTCTGCTTATCCGCTACCCTAGCCGCGCTGCACACGACAAAGAACGTGTGGAAACTTTGGCCCAGGTTGACGATGTGATCAAGGCTGCTACCAAACGCGTAGGTGAGCTGGCCACGCAGCGCACAGCGATCAATGCCGAGCTAGAGTTTTACAAAAAAGACCCTAGCAAAATGCCCATGTCTTTAAAACGCCAAATTGAAGACAACGACAACAGCGTGGCCGTACAAAAACGCTTTGTCGTCGACCAAGAGGGCGAAAAAAAGCGCATCAACATGCGCTTTGACGAAGAGCTAGTGCGCCTGAAAACGCTCTGGCCGCTAATGGGTGCCGTGGGCACGCCTGGAACGGCAAAAAAGTAAGGTAATTGCCTGATTAGCCAGATGCCTCAGATGCTGAAAAATAACCCTTCGAC
>JANOSN010000866.1:0-4668 GCA_031415895.1 Polaromonas sp.
CTATTACATCGCACCACGGTAGCCAAGAATTTTCGTTCGGCTCGCGTGACCATTTTGTGGTGCCCTCATGGCACACCTTGCAATTGAGCAGCAGCCCCGGCTGCGTGTTGTTCAGTTATTCAGACCGTCCAGTGCATGAGGCGCTGGGCATCCACAAAGAAGAAAGACTATCAGCATGAGCTATGTATTTACCCCTCCTGCAGTTGTTAGCGTGCCCGTAATGGGCCGCGCAGAGCGCTTCCCGGTCAACCGCATTTATTGCGTGGGCCGCAACTATGAAGAACACGCCAAAGAAATGGGATTTACAGGCCGCGAGCCACCGTTTTTCTTTTTGAAACCCACTAACTCAATTGTTGTGGTCAACCCAGGTGAGACAGGCAGCATTCCTTACCCATCGCTCACCAAAAACTTTCACCACGAGATCGAATTGGTGGCCTGCATTGGCACCGGTGGCAAAAACATCAAAGCCGCTGATGCCATGAAGCATATTTTTGGCTACGCAGTGGGCCTAGACATGACCCGCCGCGACCTGCAAGGTGAGATGAAAAAAGCCGGTCGCCCATGGTGCATCGGTAAAGCCTTTGACCATTCCGCCCCCATTGGCCATATCACCCCTGCTGCGCAAGCTGGCGATATCGTTAACGCCGAGTTGTTTGTACAAGTTAACGGTGCTGACCGTCAGCGCAGCAATGTGAGCAAACTGATTTGGAACATGGCAGAGACGATTGAACATCTGTCAGCCGCGTGGGAACTGCAACCTGGCGACTTGATCTATACAGGTACTCCTGAGGGCGTGGGCGCGGTGGTCAGCGGCGACACTATGCTGGGCAGCGTGGCTGGGTTACAGAGCATCACCGTCAAAGTGGCCTGAATAGTTGAGTTATGAAAATTTTAGAAATCCTAGCCAAACTCTGCGCCATCGCAGCAGGCTTGCTACTGATCTTCATCACTCTGATGACGGTGGTGAGCGTGGTAGGCCGTGACACGATTGGTAAAACTATTGTGGGCGATTTTGAACTGTCGGGCGCAGCGGCGGGGGCAGCGATTGCGCTGTTTATGCCGTGGTGCCAGTTCAAACGCGGCAATATTTTGGTAGATTTCTTTACCACCAAAGCCTCTGCATCTGCGCAAGCCGCTATGGAGCGATTTGGTGCTTTACTGCTTGGCTTAGTGATGGCTTTGATGACATGGCGCACTACTTTGGGTGGATTCGCCGCATGGACCAGCCAAAGCGGCACCATGATGCTGGGCTTTCCTGAGTGGATTGTCTACACCTGCATGGTGCCACCACTGGCGCTCACCACTGTCATTGCTTTGCACCAAACTCTTTTTGGTTTTACACCTGATGCGCGTGAAGACAATCCGGAGTTGGCGGTATGAGCTCGATCCAACTGGCCATATCCATTTTTGGCATCATGCTGCTGCTCATGGCAGTGCGCGTACCTATCGCAGTGACGATGTTTATTGCCGGAGCCACAGGTTACGTGGCCCAAGCTGGCTGGCTGCCACTGTCTAGCTTTTTAAATAATCAAGCCTATGCACGTTTTGCCAGCTATGACTTGTCGGTTATACCGCTGTTCATATTGATGGGGCACTTTGCTACGCAAGGCGGTATCAGTAAAGCGCTGTTTACTTTTGCAGCGGGTGTCATGGGGCGATTTAAAGGCGGTCTGGCCATGGGTGCGGTGCTGGCTTGTGCAGCGTTTGGTGCTATTTGCGGCTCATCGGTTGCCACAGCAGCCACCATCACCAATGTGGCTTATGACGAAATGCGCAAGCACGGCTATTCAGGCCGCTTGACTACAGGCACGCTGGCCGCAGGCGGCACCTTGGGTATTTTAATTCCGCCATCGGTACCACTGGTGATCTACGCTATTTTGACTGAGCAAAACATCGCCAAGTTATTTGCCGCCGCCATGGTGCCCGGCATCATTGCGATGCTGGGCTACATGATTGCCATTGCCATCTACGTGCGCGTAGTGCCCGGACATGCCCCTGAGCATGATGAAGTCGCTAAAAACAATATCACGGCTGCATTACTGGGCGTTGGCCCGATAGCCACCATTTTTATCATCGTATTTGGTGGAATTTACGGCGGCTTTTTCACACCCACCGAGGGCGCAGCTGTAGGTGCATTTGCCACTTTTGTGGCAGCTTTACTCAAACGCGAAATGACGTGGGACAAGTTTAAAAACTGCTTTTATGCCACGGCTGAAAGCTCAGCCATGATCTTCTTGATTTTTTTAGGTGCTGACCTGATGAACGCTGCCTTAGCCCTCACGCAAGTGCCAGCACAGCTGGCGCAAGTGGTGGGCAGCTGGGGTTTATCGCCCGTCATGGTGGTGGCAGCCATCATGCTGTTTTACGTGGTGCTGGGCGCGGTGATGGACGAGCTGTCGATGATTTTGTTGACCATACCCATTTTCTTTCCGATGATCATGACTCTAGACTTTGGCATGAGCAAAGAGTACACCGCCATTTGGTTTGGCATTATGGTGTTGATGACGGTAGGCTTTGGTATGCTGGCACCGCCCGTAGGGCTGAATGTTTATGTGGTCAACGGTATGACCAAAGGCAAAGGCGACGCAGTGCCCATCGCTGAGAGCTACCGTGGCGTCATGCCGTTTTTAATCAGTGACATCTTTCGCACGCTGCTACTGCTGTTTTTCCCGATGATCTCGTTGTATGTGCTGCGGTTTATGTCGTAGGTTTCTTAACGAAATTTTAGGTTTTAAAAATAATTATCAGGGTATTTCCTCACCTCACTGTAGCGCTTAGCGCGTTATGTTTTAGTCTGTTTACTTTTAGGATTTTTTATGATGCACCGCCGTACCCTTGTTAAATCTGCCGCTGCTGCTGCCGTAGGTGCCACCAGCTTGGCCACTTTAGCCCAACAACCAGTTGTCACACTGAAGTTTCATACCTTCATGTCACCCCAGTCCAACGTGTGGCTAAACATGCATAAAGCTTGGATGGACAAGGTTGAAAAAGAATCTGGTGGCCGTATTAAGTTTGAAGGCTATCCGGCCATGCAGCTGGGCGGCACACCCGTGCAGTTGTACGATCAAGCACGTGATGGCGTGGTCGACATCATTTGGACTTTGCCTGGCAACACCGCTGGTCGCTTCCCGCGCGTGGAAGTGTTTGAACTGCCGTTCATGATGACCAATGCCGAAGCAACGTCTAAAGCCTACTGGGAGTATGTGCAAACCGTAGCGCAAGACGAGTTTAAAGAAGTGCAAGTACTGGCGTTGCAAGTGCACGGCCCCGGCGTGATCCACACGGTAGACAAGCAGGTCAAGTCTGTGGCCGACATGAAGGGCCTGAAAATGCGCGCCCCAACCCGCCAAGTGACCAAGCTGATGGGTTACCTAGGCGCTACCCCGGTAGGTATGCCGCTGCCAGGCATTCCTGATGCACTATCCAAAGGCACCATCCAAGGCGCAGTAATTCCGTGGGAAGTGGTGCCTTCAGTCAAAGTGCACGAGCTTACCAAGTTCTCCGCTGAGTTTGACCCTGCAGGAGGCGCGCTGTACACCACCACCTTTGTGATGGCTATGAACAAAGCCAAGTACAACTCGCTGCCCGCAGATTTGAAGAAAATCATCGACAACAACTCTGGCATTGAAACCTCGGGCTGGCTAGGCAAAACCCAGCAAGCTGGCGATGCTGCAGGCCGCAAGTCGGCCACTGACCGCAACAACACCATCTTTACTGTAGATGCAGCCGAAGCCCAGCAGTTTCGCCGTGCATCGCGCCTAGTGGAAGTGGAGTGGGTAGAAGACATGAAAAAACGCGGCTACGATGGCCAAAAACTACTGGAAACAGCACGTACTTTGATTGCCAAGCACAGCACCGCAGCGCCAGCGGCCAAAGCACCTGCTAAAAAGGCTTAATGCGAGGCTGTGTATTGACAGGTCATCTTCCTGCGCAAGCATTTAGGTAATTTGGCGCAAAGTCCATGAATAGGCTCCTCTTTAGGAGCCTATTTTTTTTGCGTACACTTGTTCCCATGCCCTCACGCCCCCCCATCCAACACTGCAAACAATGCGGCGCAGCCGTCACTTACCGTCTACCCGACGACGGTGACACCAAACCCCGCGCCGTATGCACCGTGTGCGCCACGGTGCACTATGAAAACCCCTTGAACGTGGTGGGCACGCTGCCTATTTGGCATGGCGCAGATGGCAGCGATACGATTGGCCAAGTGCTATTGTGCAAACGTAATATTGAACCGCGTAAAGGCTTTTGGACGCTACCTGCCGGCTTCATGGAGCTGGACGAGACCGCAGCAGCGGGCGCTGCGCGCGAGACGGATGAAGAAGCTGGTGCGCAGATTGAAATGCAAGAGCTATTCACTTTGATCAACGTACCGCGCGTAGGGCAAGTTCATTTCTTCTACCGCGCCAAGCTGCTGAGTACGCAGTTCAACCCGGGCTACGAGACGATGCAAGCGCGTTTGTTTAGTGAAGCTGAAATACCATGGGAAGATATAGCTTTTCGTACGGTGCGCGATACTTTAGAGAAATACTTTGCTGATGCTAAAACTGGTCGCTTTGGTATGTATCACTTTGATATTTCTTATTGAATTGCCTGATTAGCCAGATGCCTCAGATGCTGAAAAATAACCGTTCGGGCTGAGCTTGTCGAAGCCCTCATAAACCCTTC
>JANOSN010000867.1:0-2671 GCA_031415895.1 Polaromonas sp.
GCTGAGCTTGTCGAAGCCCTCATAAACCCTTCGACAAGCTCAGGGTGAACGGGCTGGTTATCTGAGGCATCTGGCTAATCAGGCACTTTAGCCTTGTAGTTCAAGCATTTATTGATTAAGTAGCTATTAAATATGTAGCAAATAGCAAATAGCAATTTGTAAGCAGCTGCATATCTGACAACCCTAGGCTTAGAAAGGTTGCTGTATTGGCCTAACATGAACCAATTGCAGAAGTTTTCTGCGAGTTCACAGAGGAGGGTTTATGGGACGACTAGACCACGCAGCACTGCGCACTCCTAACGCAGGCAAGCTGTGGATGCTGCCGCAGCACCCAGACGCACATGGGCTGATGCCCTACGAGATGGCTGAGATTGAAGAATGCAGCAACAGCCTGGAGCAAGCGCTGAGCAATGGCCTAGAGGTGAATTTGGCTGCGCACTGCGCTTGGTACCCATTAGAAATCAGCACTAGGACATAGCACTGTAGATCTAGCTATTGAGCATTCTAGTTATTCAGCACTGAATCCTGATGCCTTGACGATAGGCCCCCAAAAAGCAGTGTCGTCAGCAATGCGCTTTTCCAGAGCTGCGGCAGGCGCATAGTCAAGCTCACTTCCCATTTTTTGAACCGCTTCGCGCACTTCACGCAAGCTCGTTACTTTTGCTGTGGCGGCTTGTATTTGATCTATGGTGGCTTGAGAAGTGCCTGTCGGTACAAAAAAACCTATCCACTCCAAGTCATCAAACTGCGGGTAGCCCAATTCTTTAAGCGTGGGCACGTTGGGTAACTGGTCAGCGCGCCGCACACCATTGATAGCAAGAATTTTCATGCGGGTGCCGTTGTACTGCAGCACGTCCGCGATAGGCAAAATACCTGCGGCAAGTTGGCCACTCAAAAGGTCTTGCGCCACAGGGGCCGCGCCGCGATAGGGCACAGGCAGCAATGTGGTTTTGCTAAGAGCGCCTAGCTGATAGCCTATAAATTGTGGAAGACTACCTGGGGCAGGAACACCGTAGTTTGCAAACTTTGGATCTTTTCGCGCAGACTCTAGCCACTGAGCAAGATTGTTAGCGGGCGAACTGAATGGCACTGTGACAGACTCATTAAAGCTGGCAATACGCGCAACAGGTTTAAAGTCGCGTGCAGGCTGGTAGCGAATAGACTTCACTGTGAGCGGTGCCATCACCATCATGTGCGAGATACCCACCAGCACCGTTAACCCATCGCCTGGTTGACTTTTGACGTAGTCAGCGGCGATCTGCCCGCCAGCGCCTACGCGGTTGTCTACCACCACAGGCACACCCAGCTCGTCTTTGAGCTTATCGGCCATGATGCGGGCCAAAACATCAATCGATCCACCGGCAGGAAAGCCCACGACCAACTTGACCGCACCCCGCCCGGTAGGCACTTGCGCTTGCGCAGCAACGCCAAACGTTAGCAAAGCTGAAATGAGCGTAAGGTTAAAAACTTGATGAAATCGCATGACTGTCCTTGGTTAACTTTGAAAACTATAAATATCTGAAACGTGTAAATGCCGTTAGTTAATTCAATTAGGAGCGTGCATGATCACCCGCTCTGAGCCGACGCTAGCAATAACGTCAATCTCAAGCTTTCCCCCCAAAGCTAATCCATTGACACCAAACGCGCTGCGTGCGGGATAGGGCATTTTGAAGAATTCGCGGTACACATCATTAAATCGGGCCCAGTCTTCCATGCTTGCCAGCATGACGGTGCACTTAACTACATGCCGCAGGCTGTAGCCATGCGCTTGAAGTGCGCGCTCAATGTTTTGTAATGCCTGCCGAGCCTCGGCAACAATGCCCCCTTCGACCAGCGCTGCGGAGCCGGGCACAGTGCCCATCTGGCCAGAAAGATACAGCAATTCACCTGCCTTAACTATTTCTGAAAATGGCAGCCCAGTGCGTGCAAATTCAGCGGAGTTTAGGTGCTGCACGCCCAAAGGAAACTCGGTTGCTGCAAATGTGGCTTGTTTAGTATGGGTAGACATTAGTGCAATGTAGCCAGTGCAGGTCATTCACGCCAATACAATATGAAGCAAAAAGTCATACAATAATTTGATGCATATTGATGGGCGTCGCCTGCATTACTTCATCACAGTGGCCGACCAAGGCAGCTTGGGGAAGGCGGCCGAGGTACTGCATATTGCACAACCTGCACTGTCAAGGCAAATGCGTTTGCTGGAGCAAGCGGTTGGTACGCCATTGATGGATCGCACCACACGTGGCATGGTGCTAACTGCAGCAGGTGAAGCTTACTACCGCAGCGCACGTCGGTTGATAGACGATGCTGCGGCAGCAAGCAGGCAGGCTATGGGCGCTGCGCGCGGCGACATAGGTCACCTGCGGCTGGGCTTTTCTGAAATTTATGCTTGGCACCCTGAAGTCCTAACAGCGCTGCACACTTACCGCAAAGAAAGCCCAGACGTCACCTTTACTGTTGAGGCCATGCTATCGGGGGTAGTGACTGAGCGCGCGGCAAATGTTGGTCTGAACGTCGATCAAGCGACGAAGCTGTTCACCGTGGTCGACCTGTCAAGCGTCTGGGTGGTGGCGGATCTCTACGAAAAGGACTTCGCTCGCGTCCGCATCGGCACGCCCGCGACGATCACGACCGAAGCGTATCCGGATCTGGTCCTGCAGGGACGCGTGAG
>JANOSN010000868.1:0-3974 GCA_031415895.1 Polaromonas sp.
GCGACCTCAAATCCAAGCTGAGTAAAGAAGGCAGCGAAGTGTCCGAAAAAATCGGACAGTTGAAAATGCGCTCTGACGACGGCAAAGAGCGAGGCACCGACGCAGCCGACGTGCAAACCCTGCTGCGCCTGATCCAGTCCATCCCCTCGCCCAAAGCCGAGCCTTTCAAGCAATGGCTTGCCAAAGTGGGCTACGAGCGCATGCAAGAAATAGCTGACCCTGCCCAAAGCCTAGACCGCGCCCGCGAGAACTGGCAAAACCTGGGGCGCAGCGAAAAGTGGATACAGCAGCGCATGACGGGGCAAGAAACCCGCAACAAACTGACCGACTATTGGCAAACCCACGGCGTGGAAAAATCGGACGAGTTTGCGCTGCTCACCAACATCATCCACCAAGAGTGGACGGGGGTGAGTGTCAAACAGCACAAAGCGCTGAAAAGCCTAAAGACGCAAAACCTGCGCGACCATATGAGTGAGGCCGAGTTGATTTTTACCGCGCTGGCCGAGCTATCGACCCGGCAGATTGCGCAAAACAAAACCGCGCAAGGCCTTCAAGAAAATGCCAAGGCAGGCGTGGCGGGTGGCCGCGTTGCCAAGCGCGCCAAAGACGACTTGGAGCAGCAAACGGGGCAAAAAGTGGTGACAGGCAGCAACTTTTTGCCGCCACCCAAAAAGCCAGTTCGTGCGCTTGCGCTTTCAAAGAAAGCACTTGCCAGACCGAAAGACAAATAGGCCGTTGGTTGGAGAAGGTTTGGTGGCTTTAATGCTATATATTTCATAGCCGCTTACGCTTTATTTTATTGGGCTACCGCATTTTTTAGCATTAAAACACGCGCGCCGCGAGCCGCTGCTTCCTACACATGCAAAGGCTGCGCCGTCAATTTAACGCCCAAGGCCTTGCACACCCGTGCAATCGTGTCAAAGCGCGGCTGCGCGTCGGCGCGCAAGGCTTTGTACAGCGCCTCGCGGCCAATGCCTGCGTCTTGTGCAATTTGGGCCATGCCGCGTGCGCGCGCTATGTCGCCCAGCGCGGCAGCCAATAAGCCAGAGCTGCCGTCTTCGAGCATGTCGGTTAGGTAGTCTGCAATAGACTGCTCGTCGTCCAGGTATTTGGCGGGGTCAAATAGGGTGGTTTTGACGGTCATGGCAGGTTGCCTTTCGTGTTTTGCGCAGCTTTAGGCTGCGCGGCTTTCAGAATGGATGCCAGCTCGATGGCGCGGTCAATGTCTTTTTGTTGGTTGGATTAATCACCACGGTCAGCTATCACCAACTGAGGCCACCACCAGCGCGGTGTCCATTTGCATGACGTAGATGCAATAGCCTGCGCCAAAATGCTCTCTATGCTCGGTCACACCGGGGCCAACGGCTTTGCAGTCGCCCCACAAACCTGTGGCTGGCTTGGCTAGCCTAGACACCAAGCGAATGCGGGTGCGCTTGTCCAGCGCTTGAACCCATGCTTCGAATGTCTCGGTAGTTTCTATCTGGTACGTTGCAGCCATTGTTTTCGATCGAATACTTTTATCAATGAGTGATGTGCCACGCCCTTCCACTCTGGTGCTCCTACTGCCTGATTTGTATCTACCCAGTATGGCGGTCTGCAAACACTTCGTTCAGCCTGCTTTGGTGACCGCTGCCATGGCTTTTGATCCATTCCAACAAGTCGGCATCACTCAGCACGGTAAGCTGTTGTTAGGTGGGACGACGGTTTAAAAGTTAAAGAGCCTTTGACTAGCATACATAGTGGCATGCAGCGTACTGTATTACTATCAATTTAATAGCTGTATGAGTAGTAAATACTTGGACTACAAGCACTTTTCATTGGTAAAAGTGCTGTTTTAACTGCCCTAAGAGCTGAACTAACCTGTTCGGGCCTGCGGGGGCATCACGCGTGCGCCAATCGGGTTGGTGCGGTTCCATGAGCCATGCTGGGCTGAAAAGATGCCGCCTTGGTGATGCGGTTGATCTCACCTGCGGGGATGTCGTCTCCCATGCCGTCAATCTAAATTGGCTGGCGCTGTTGCTGCCTGCGCCCACACGCCACCAGCCATAGATAGGCTCGCAATGGCTGCCAACACGGTTGCAAGTCTCTGTCTCTTAAACTTCATGATGACTCCTAGTGCTAGATGTTGTTGTGAGCACATCAACCCAAATAAAAAGATAAGCCCAATTGCGCTGCGCTCAGTTCATATTGCTACCAACTTTTTCGTACGTCAGGCATGTAGGAGACAAACACCTACCCAACAAAATGCAGAACCGGTAACCATATTGTTTGTTCAGTGGGTAAGTTGTTCGCACATAAAAAATTTAATTAATTTAGAAACATTTAAAACTTATAGCTACCCACAACACCTAGCAACCATGCGCGCGTAGGTGCAGGTTCGTAATACTGCGCGCTGGCCTGGTTGACTATTACCGAACCCACATACGATTTTGATGTCAGGTTATCTAGCCGCGCAAACTCACGCAAAGTCCAACTACCCACCTTTTGGTTAAAAGACAAATGCGCAGCCATGGTGCTATAGCCCGGCGCAAATTCAGTGTTCAAATCGTTCGCGGCCACCTTGCCTGTAGCACGCAACTCTAACCCAGCTTGCACAGCGCCACCGGCACTGCTCCATGCCAAGTCAGCAAATAGGCTGTGCCTTGGAACACCAGGAATCAAGTTGCCCGCAGGCACCGTCACACCTTGCGCCCCTGTGCAGGTGGTGGTGAAGCAGGCTTTAAAAGTATCACTGTAGGTGGCACGTAGATAGGTGTAAGCCCATTGCGTTTTCCAGCCTTGGGCAAACTGCTTTTGATAGGACAGCTCTAAGCCATCGCGGCGGGTGCCCCCTGCGTTTTGAAAGCGTGAGCGGCCGCCATTATTGCTCAGCACCACAATCTCGTCTTGTGTTTTGGCACTGAACACCGCAGCTTGCAAACGCGCTTGATCAGGTAGTTGGATCTTGGTGCCTAGCTCCCACTGCTGGCTGCGTGCGGGCTTAAGCGCAAGGTTTAAACCTGTCTTGGTGCTGTCTGGGTTGTAGGCTATTTCGTTAAGCGTAGGCGCATCAAAACCCTTACCCCAAGAAGCATAAAGGTTCACGCGATCATTCAGGTTGTACAACACGCCCAGCATAGGCGTGGTACCGCTGTACTGCACACTGCCACTGTCGTCGGCATTACCCGTCACGATGTATTTATCTTGCGATTGCAGCTTAATACTGCTGCGGCGCACGCCTGCATGCAGGCTGATATCTGCTGCGGGCCACCACTGGCCTTGCAGATACTGGTCGCTCGATTGCAAAGTGTTATCTTCATCGCGGCGCAGCTTGCCTTTCACGCCGCAGGTAAACAAACGACTAGTGGCGTTAGCACACAAAGGATCAGGGTTGACCGTAGTGCTAGGTAGAAAATTTTCAAAACCTCTGCGCTGCTCTTTCAAGCGATCAGCCGTCAAACCAGCATGCAAAAGCAAAGGGCCATTACTCAAAAGACGTTTGAATGACCAGCGCGCTTCTGCTCCGTGATAATCGCGCTCAAAGTCAACTACGCCACCTGCAGAGCTCAATGCGGATTGAGCACCTAAGTTAATAGATTGGTATTGCGTTACCTCGCGTTGGCCACGGTAGCCTGCAAGCTTGAGCACGTTTTCGGCATTCAAGCGATGTTCAATGTCAACCCCTGCTTGAGTTTGTTGGGTAGATTTGCGGGTATTGAACGTCAGTACAGCCGCAGGCACACTGCGCGGTGTACTCAGCCCTGCCAGCGTCACCCCTTGCGCGTCCTGTGCATCGGGCAAATTCACACGGTTAATCACCACCACCGCTTTGGTGTCTGGACTGATCTTAAAACCCAATCGTGCGTTGATATTGTCTTTTTGCGCTGCGCTGTGGTCACGCCAACCATCGGTGGAAAAGCGTGACACATCCAACACATAATTGAACGCGCCTGTAGCGCCGCTTATTTTTTGCGCAAGCCGATAACTTGACGAGC
>JANOSN010000869.1:0-1665 GCA_031415895.1 Polaromonas sp.
AAAACTCAAAGCTTTTTTAATATCTTGCTCGCACTGCACTAGCGTTTGACCGGGCAGTGCATACATGATGTCAAGGTTGAATGCTTCAAAATTGATAGCTGCCTCAGCAATAGCGGCTTGGGCTTGGTCACTGTTGTGCACACGGCCTAGGGCTTTGAGGTGTTCATCGTTAAAACTTTGTACGCCAATGGACAAGCGGTTAACTCCGGCTGCGCGAAAGGCTTTAAAACGGTCTTTTTCAAACGTACCGGGGTTGGCTTCTAGCGTAATTTCGCAATCAGCCTCCAGGCGCAAGCGGGCGCGCACGCCGGCTAGCAATTGGTCAATAGCAGAGGGCGAGAACAGGCTGGGCGTGCCGCCACCGATAAAAATGCTGCGTACCGTACGACCCCAGATCAACGGGAGCGATGCCTCTAGGTCGGCCATCAAAGCGTTAATGTAGCGCTGTTCGGTGACGGTGCTGAGCTTGCTATGGCTCTCATAGCTCGGGGTATTGGGCGGGTCTGCCAGCGCCTGGGCACCTGTTTCGGTACGCACTTCGTGCGAGTTGAAATCACAGTACGGGCATTTTTTTATGCACCACGGCAAATGAATGTACAGCGACAGCGGCGGCAGGCTGGGCAGCTGCAGCAGGCCGGGGCGCATGTAGTGTTGGATGTCTTTCATACCAGCCAGTGCGCGCGAATCAGCTCAACCATTTGGCGTGCTGACTGGCCACGGTGGCTGATTGCGTTTTTGTGCGCTGCATCGAGCTGCGCCATGGTTTTGCCCAGCGACGGGATGAACATGACGGGATCGAACCCAAAGCCGCCTGTACCAACAGCTTCGCGCGAAATCTCGCCTTGCACCCTGCCCACGGCAATCAGTGGCTCGGGGTCAAACTCGCTGCGCACTGCGACTATGACGCTGACCATTTTGGCGCGGCGGTTGGCCACACTGGCCATTTGCTCGATTACAGCACGGCGGTTGTTGTCATCACTCTTGTCGTAGCCGTGCTGCACGCAGTAATACGCTGTGTCCACACCGGGCAAACCGCCCCATGCGTCAATGCACAGGCCAGCGTCGTCGGCGATGGCGGGCAGGCCTGTGTGCTTGGCCGCATTGCGCGCTTTGGTCAGCGAATTTTCTACAAAGGTTTTAAACGGCTCGGGCGCTTCAGGCACACCCAGTGTGCCTTGCGCGATCAGCTCTACACCTAGGGGTGCAAACAAAGGCAGCAGCTCGGCCAGCTTGCCTTGGTTATTGGATGCGAGGACGATTTTCATGCCTAAAACCACTATTTACCAATGAAATATGCCTGTAGTCCAAGCATTTATTAACTTTATTGCTATTATTTTTATAGTATAGAGAATTCGAGCAATAGCATATGATTAACTAAACTAGTTCTGCTCTAACGCTGTAAAACGATTAATTCGGCAATACCTTTTTCAGCCAAAACCAGCAGCTGGTCCATTTCTTTGCGTGAAAAAGCTGCGCCCTCTGCAGTACCCTGCACTTCTACATAGTGGCCTGCACCCGTCATCACCACGTTCATGTCGGTGTCGCAGGCTGAGTCTTCGGTGTATTCCAAATCCAGCAACGGTGTGCCTTGCACGATACCGACGGAAATGGCCGCAACTGCTTGGTGGATGGGTGATTCGGTGAGTTTGCCAGACGCGAGCAAGC
>JANOSN010000870.1:0-5210 GCA_031415895.1 Polaromonas sp.
CCACGCGGTGATTCGCCACTTCAGAGAATTTGACGGCTACGAGGCCGATACACGCGCAGGTAAATGGTCGTTTCGCAAGCCGCGCAGCCGCTCTGACTTCCCGGTAGGCGTGCTGGGCTTAGGTGTGCTGGGCGAACGCGTGGCCAAGTCGCTGGCGGTGTTTGATTTTGCTGTGCATGGCTGGAGTCAAAGTGCTAAGCAAATCAGCGGCGTACGTTGTTGGCACGGCACGTCCCAGCTAGATGATTTTTTGCGCCAGTGCAAAGTGTTGGTGTGTTTGTTGCCGCTTACCCCGCAGACTGAAAATATTTTGAACCACCGCACGCTGAGTCTTTTGCGGCCTGGCGGCTACGTCATCAACGTGGCGCGTGGCGCACACTTGGTCGATGCCGACTTGATCACGCTGCTTGGCAATGGTCACCTAGCAGGGGCCACGCTAGACGTGTTTCGCCAAGAGCCCTTGCCTGCCGAGCACGCTTTTTGGAAACATCCGAAAATCACTACCACGCCCCACACGTCAGCGCGTACTTTGCGTGACGAGAGCATTGCGCAAATTGCGCGCAAAATTCTTGCTGTTCACAACGGCCAATCCGTGGTGGGCACGGTTGACAGAGCTAAAGGTTATTGAAAATGGCATACCCCACCCAAGTCAAAATCGTCGACGTCGGCCCGCGCGACGGATTGCAAAACGAAAAGCAACCGGTTCCTGCTGAAATCAAAATTCAGCTCGTGCACATGCTACAAGACGCTGGTTTGACAGAGATTGAGGTCACCAGCTTTGTATCGCCCAAATGGGTGCCGCAAATGGCCGACAACGCACAGGTCATGGCGGGGGTGCAGCGCAAACCCGGCGTGCGCTACAGCGTGCTCACGCCCAACATGCAAGGCTTTGAAGCTGCATTGAAGTCTAAGCCCGACGAAATTGTGGTGTTCGCAGCTGCCAGCGAGGCCTTTAGTCAACGCAATATCAATTGCTCTATAGCCCAAAGTATTGAGCGGTTTGCACCCGTGGTAGCCGCTGCGCGTGCTGCAGGTATCTACGTGCGCGGCGCGATGAGCTGCACCGTGGGCTGCCCGTACGAAGGTGATATAGCACCTGAGCGTGTGGGCTATTTGGCTGGGCTGATGGCGGACATTGGCGTGCAGCACGTAGGCGTGGCCGACACGATTGGCGTAGGCACGCCGCGCAAGGTACAAGCTGCTATTGAGGCTACATTGCAACACTATGATCTGAACGATATTTCAGGCCACTTCCACGACACCTACGGCCAAGCCTTGGCCAACACCTTGATGGCGCTAGAGATGGGCGTGTGGCAATACGATGCTTCGGTGGCTGGCTTGGGCGGCTGCCCGTACGCCAAAGGCGCAACGGGTAATGTGGCCACAGAAGACGTGGTCTATATGCTGCACGGCATGGGTATCGACACGGGTATTGATCTGGATAAATTGATCGACGCGGGCAAATTCATTAGCGACCATTTGCAGCGTAAACCCCAGTCGCGTGCTGCTTGTGCTTTGCTCAATAAGCGGTTGGCCGACGTTTAATATGTTTTGATAACTACAAATTTTGACTTCACACAGTTCATGAACAGATTATTTTTTGCTATGTTTATAATAGCTGCTTAATCAATAAATACTTGGACTACAAGCCAATTTCACTATCAAAATGACCACCGTACCATCACCTTGCATCTCGTTATGCCAAATAGACGCACCTACTAGCCTGTGCAAAGGCTGCCTGCGCACCTTAGACGAAATTGTGGCTTGGGGCAGCATGCCTGATGACGGTAAACGCAAGGTGTGGGGGCTGATCGAACAGCGCCGCGCACAGACAGTGTTCAGCACACCAGCAGCGCCGCCGCTTCATTAAACTGCTAAGCAATGAGCCAAATATTGGCCGGGCACCCTACTATGAAGCACATTACTTTTTACTTTGACTTTATCTCACCGTATGCCTATTTGGCGTTTGAGCGCTTGCCCGTTGTTTTGCAAGGCTTGAGTTACCAAGTCACTTATAAGCCTGTTCTGTTTGCTGCAATGCTCAAGCACTACGGCCAACTTGGCCCTGCAGAAATCGCGCCCAAGCGCACTTGGACTTATCGCCAAGTGCAGTGGCTTGCGCGCGAGCAGGGTACACAGCTGCAGTTACCGGCAAGCCACCCCTTTAACCCCATTGGTTTACTGCGCTTGGCCTTAGCCTGCGGCAAGGACGGTGCTTGTAATCGTTATGTCACGGAAACCATTTTTCGCCATGTCTGGGCTTCGGGTTTAGATGCTGGCGATGCGCAGCGGCTTGCACAGCTACAGTCTCAGCTGATGGAGCATAAGGACGTATCGCTACAGCCTGCACAGCTGCCTAATGATCAGCACATCAAAGACCAGCTTAAAGCCAATACCGACCAAGCTATTGCTGCAGGCGTGTTTGGCGTGCCCAGCTTGCAAGTGCAGGAGGCTCATTTTTGGGGCTTAGATGCCCTGCCTATGTTGCGCCAATACCTCGGTGGTGATACTTGGTTTACAAAATCAGATTGGCTAAATGCCGGGGATTTACCCGTAGGAATGCATAGAAAACCCGCATAACGGAACGATGTGTAAGGGTTGTTGCTAGGTTTGTAAGAACTTGCAAAGCTTCATGTCAGGGCAGGGTCAGTGCCTCGCACGATATTCGAGGTCTCACATTCCGTCGGAGTGTGACTTATTTCATTGAGGAGACTTGTCGTATGGCAACAGCAGCAGCTAATACCCCGATGACCGCTACCGAGAAGAAGGTGATTTTCGCTTCTTCACTAGGTACGGTTTTTGAATGGTATGACTTTTATTTGTACGGTTCACTCGCAGCGATTATCGCTAAGCAGTTTTTCTCGGGCCTAGACCCATCATCTGCTTATATTTTTGCGTTGTTGGCTTTTGCAGCAGGCTTCTTAGTTCGCCCGTTTGGCGCACTAGTGTTTGGCCGCTTGGGCGACATGATCGGCCGTAAATACACCTTCCTGATCACCATCGTGATCATGGGTGCCGCAACTTTTGTAGTGGGTTTGTTGCCCAACTATGCCACTATCGGTCTTGCAGCACCGGTCATTTTGATCGTTTTGCGTATGCTCCAAGGTTTGGCATTGGGTGGCGAATACGGCGGTGCAGCAACGTACGTGGCCGAGCACTCGCCCAACGGCAAACGCGGTGCTTACACTGCATGGATTCAAACCACTGCAACACTAGGTTTGTTCCTGTCGTTGATGGTGATTTTGGGTGTGCGTACTGCCGTAGGCGAGGCAGCCTTTGCTGACTGGGGCTGGCGCGTTCCGTTCCTAGTGTCCATATTGCTGTTGGCAGTGTCTGTGTACATTCGCTTGAGCATGAACGAGTCACCAGCTTTCCAGAAGATGAAGGCTGAGGGCAAGACCTCTAAGGCCCCGTTGTCCGAGTCATTCGGTCAGTGGAAAAACCTGAAAATCGTGATTTTGGCTTTGCTCGGTTTGACCGCTGGTCAAGCGGTAGTGTGGTACACGGGTCAGTTCTACGCATTGTTCTTCTTGACGACCATCGCAAAAGTTGATGCCACCACCGCCAACCTGTTGATTGCCGCATCGCTAGTGATTGGCACGCCGTTCTTCATCGTGTTCGGTGCTCTGTCTGACAAGATTGGCCGCAAGCCCATCATCATGGCAGGTTGTTTGCTAGGTGCGTTGACCTACTTCACCGTCTTCCCGATGTTGATGCAGTATGCCAACCCAGGTTTGGCCAAGGCGCAAGCTGTTTCTAACGTGACTGTGACTGCTGACCCAGCAACATGCTCATTCCAAGGCAGCCCTATCGCACGTGAAATCGACTTTAAGAGCTCATGCGACCAAGCTAAACGCGTACTTGCACAGAACTTTATTCCGTACAAAAGCGTTGCTGCACCAGCAGGCTCCATTGCAACCATTACTATTGGCACTGCCACTGTGACCTCACTGAACGCCACCTTGAACGAAAAAGGTAACGGCTTCTCTCCGGAGAGCGCAAAAGGTATTGCCGAATTTAAAAAGAACGCACTAGAGGCTGCTAAAACTGCAGGCTTGACGGCCAAAGCCAGCGACACCGCCATGAACAAAGGCGTAGTCTTGGGTATCTTGGTGTACTTGGTGATTTTGGTTACTATGGTGTACGGCCCGATTGCAGCCATGCTGGTAGAAATGTTCCCCACCCGTATTCGCTACACCTCCATGAGCTTGCCTTACCACATCGGTAACGGCTGGTTCGGTGGCTTGCTGCCTACTACTGCGTTTGCAATGGTGGCCGCAACGGGCGATATTTACTACGGTCTGTGGTACCCAGTTATCGTGGCAGCTGGTACATTCATCATCGGCATGATTTTTGTCAAAGAGACAAAAGACGTAGATATCTACGCTAACGACTAATTTACTTGATAGTCAAAGGCTCCCGCTCTGTGCGCGGGAGCCTTTTTTTTTGGCGGCGTATTATGTACACTGTGTTCACCGATAAAGCGGCAGAGCGTACGAAGCAGGCTGCAGTTATTTTTAATATGAAGGAGTAATCTATGTGGAAAATTTTCTTGGGTTTTGTAATTTTTGCAGGCTTGGGCTTGTTTATGATTTTTAAAGGCGGCGATAAAGTGGACATGAGCGGCGAGAAGCACGATACAGGCAGCCACACTGCAGCGCCTGCACCCGCAGCTGCTCCTGCATCTCCAGCTTCCGCTGCTGCACTACCAGCCCCTACACCTGCTGCTGCCACCAGCAGCGCAAAGTAATTTAACAGGCTGCTTTTTACTTTCGCAGCCTTCATCACCATGCAGCTTTCTTGGCGACGTTGTCAACAATTGACTTTTGCGCTGCTACTAGTCTGGGCTGCAGTCACTTTTGGGCCGGCTTTTTTGGCTCCTTATTTGCACTTCAATTTCTTTGGGTGGCCATTCAGTTTTTGGATAGCGGCACAAGGCGCACTGCTGGTGTATTTGGCTATCGTTGCAATCTATGGCTGGGCCATGAACCGCAGTGAGCCCTTGGATGAAGATGCTGCAGAAAGTCAGCATGGCCCTATCTAACAGCGCACAACAAAGCGAATTTAGCAAACAGCTGCACAAGGTCTACGGCCTGTATACCTTGGGTGTGATTGCTTTCATTGCGTTGCTAGCTTGGCTAGAGCAGCGCGGCCTACGCCGCGAATGGATTGGCGGCAGCTTCTTGCTGGCTACTTTGGCTGTGTACGCC
>JANOSN010000871.1:0-6868 GCA_031415895.1 Polaromonas sp.
CGTGCTGAACGGCCAAGGCAACGACACTGACTACGACGGCGAGTCAGGCGATGACATCATGTTCCAAACCGTAGGCATTACGCGCAGCAACGGCATGTTTGGTTTTGACTGGGGTATCCATAAAGGCGATGCGTTTGGGGCTGATTCAGACCTTGGCATTCCGTTCTTCCCGGGTCAACCGCAGTTCACACTGCGTGACCGGTTTGACTCCGTAGAGGGCTTATCAGGCTGGAACCATAACGACAAGCTGACTGGCGCTGCTGTACTGCGAGGTGCAGCCGGTGGTGTAGGCGCAGGCCCGGGTAACCCACCTGATGAGAGCGACCTGAAATCGCAAAACATCAGCTTGATTGATGGTTTTGCAGAGCTGCTGGGTCTTACGCCAGCGCAAGTCGCTGCTATGCCATTCAACACGTCCGTCATAGATATTCGTCAAGGTGCTGAAGTGATTATTGGCGGTGGTGGCAACGACATTATCCAAGGCAATTTAGGCAATGACTACATTGATGGCGACGCATGGCTGAATGTGCGAATTAGGGTCACACACAGCCAGACCGATGGCAACACGCAAGCCAATGAGTGGTTTACCGTTGACAGCATGAACCAACTTAAGGCGCGCATGTTAACTGGTGAAATTAACCCTGGGCAGTTGCACATCGTGCGCGAAATACTGCAGTCATCCACAGCCGCAACAGACGTAGACACAGCGGTGTACAACGGCAACTTGTCCGACTACTCGATTGTTAAAAATGCCAACGGCACCTACACAGTCACTGACAATCGGGCAGCGGGCGTGGCAGGTAACGATGGCGTAGACCAGATCCGCAATATTGAGCGTCTGCAGTTTGTAGACCGAACAGTGGATCTGACTAACCGTGCACCCGTGGCAGTAGCCGATACGCTAGCCGCTACAGAAGATACGGTGATTACCTACACCGCCGCCCAGTTACTGAGCAACGACACCGATGCAGATGGCAATACGCTCAGCATTTTGTCTCTAACCAATATTACTGGCGGCACTGCGGTGCTGAATTTGGATGGTTCGGTAAACTTTACGCCTGACCCCAACTTTAACGGCGCGGCAAGCTTTAGCTACCAAACTACCGATGGTCAGTTTGTCAACAACGTGAGTAATACCGCTGTGGTGACTGTGAACGTGGCTGCCGTGAATGACGCTCCAGTTGGCGCTCCTACCGCTGTGTTGGCAGCAGGGCTTGATCCTGTTGGCTATGTGGTGAGCATTGCAGATTTACTGGCTGGATTTTCAGATGTGGAAGGCGACACATTAAGCGTTGCAGCGCTGGCCACTAGCAACGGTACGGTGGTGCTCAATGCAGATGGTTTAGGCTACACCATTACGCCCACCGTTAATTTTGCTGGTGTGGTTAACTTGACCTACAACGTACTGGACGGCAACGGCGGTAGCACCGCAGCAACTCAAAGCTACCAGCAAGTCGCATTTAACGACCCCACAACAGGCGAACTGCATATTGCCAGCTATACCAGCACGCTGACTACTGCCAATTTGACGTCAACCAACACGATTGCTGACGCCGACTTGCCCGCCTTAGTACCCACCACACAGTGGCAGCGGTTGGTGGCCGGTGCTTGGGTCGATATTGTGGCGCCTGCAGGCACAGCTGCCACATTGGTCAATCAAACTAACACTACAGTGCGTGCCACCAGCAGTTATACAGACGCATTTGGAACAACAACCGTTGTTTCTGGTGAAACTGCAGTGGTCGGATCAGGTGCCAACAACACCTTAGCAGGCACTGCTGGTGTTGATTTTGTCTTGGGCCTGGGTGGTAACGACAACATCACAGCAGGTGCAGGCAACGACATTGTCGATGGCGGTGCAGGCAACGATACATTGCGCGCCACAGCTGGCGACGGCAATGATGCGTACATTGGTGACGCAGGGGTAGACACATACGACATGTCAGTGACTACAGCAGCAGCCAACATTAACCTGACCACCGGGGTTGCCTCCAGCGCCGAAACTGGCACAGATACCCTAAGCGGTATAGAAAACATCACCACGGGCAGTGGCGACGACACCCTGACCGATGGCGCTGGCAACAATAGCTTGCAGGGCAACGCAGGCAATGACACTTTTGTGCTTACCGCAGACGATGCCAGAGACACCATCAACGGTGGTGCGGGTACCAGTGATACGGCAGACTATTCAGCGTTGACCGCAAACCTAACGGTCACCATCACTAACAACGTGGTGGTGGGCGGTAGTGGCACTACGGCAGCCACCAGCGACCTAATCACCAATATTGAAAACTTTATTGGCGGCTCAGGAGACGACACCGTGTCAGGCAATGGTGCCACTAACCTGCTGTCGGGTGGCCTAGGTAACGACACTTTAAGCGGGCTGGGTGGGGCCGACACGCTCAATGGTGGTGACGGAAGCGACACGCTGATAGGTGGCGCGGGTCAAGACATCTTGACGGGCGGTGCAGGCGCTGATGTGTTTGACTACAACGCCAATAACGAGTCTGGCGTAGGCACTGCAGTACGTGACGTAGTGATGGACTTTTTGAGTGGTGTCGATAAATTAGACTTTTCGACCCTAGATGCCAATACGGGCATAGCTGGTAACCAAGCTTTTAGCTTCAACAGCACTGCAGGTGCAGCCTTCACCGCAGCGGGTCAGCTGGTCTTTCATTACGAAATAGTGGGCGGGCAAGAGTACACGGTGGTAGAGGGTAATGTCAACGGCAACTTAGGCACTGACTTTCAGGTAGCGCTGTTGGGCCGCCACACCTTTGCACCGCAGGACATCATCTTGTAAATGCCATGAAGCACGCAGGCCATTCGGCTAAAAATGAACTCGCCAGCGCATTGAGCAGTTGCAAAGGTGCGTTCAAAACAGTGGGGGTCTTCAGCGCCATCATTAACTTGATGCTGCTGGTGCCCTCGCTGTATATGCTGCAGGTATACGACCGGGTGTTAGCTAGCCGCAACCAGACCACTTTGCTGATGCTCACCATCATGGTGCTGGGAGCTTTTGCTTTTATGAGCTTGCTAGAGTTTGTGCGCAGCTTTGTGCTGATACGCGTGGGCGCTAAGCTGGACATGGCCTTAAACCAGCGTATCTACACAGCAGCCTTTGAGCAAAATCTTAAAAAAGCTGGTGGCAATGCAGGCCAGGCTCTACAAGACTTGACCACTGTGCGCCAGTTTGTCACAGGCAACGCGTTGTTTGCTTTTTTTGATGCGCCTTGGTTTCCGTTTTATCTGGTGGTGATATTTTTATTCAATTCATCGTTGGGAATTTTTGCTTTGTGCGGCATTACCGTGTTGATTGCACTGGCCTACGTGAACGAAGTGGTGTCAAAAAAACCAATGTTGGAGGCAGGCAACATGGCAATTGCCGCAGGCAATTTAGCCACTAATAACCTGCGCAATGCCGAGGTGATAGAGGCCATGGGCATGCTGCCTAATTTGATGGCGCGGTGGTACAAATTGCACGGCAGGTTTTTGCATCTGCAAGCACAGGCTAGCGAGAAAACAGCCGTAGTTACCGCATTTACCAAGTTCTTCAGGGTGTCGCTGCAGTCACTGATATTGGGCTTTGGTGCTCTGCTAGTGCTAGACGGCAAAATTACCGGTGGCATGATGATTGTCTCTTCTATTTTGATGGGGCGCACACTTAGCCCGGTGGAGCAATTGATAGGGGTGTGGAAAACTTGGAGCAGTACACGTAGCGCCTATGATCGCTTAAACGAACTACTAGCCGCTAACCCTGCACGCCACACTGGTATGGCATTGCCCAAACCGCTAGGCCGAGTTTCGGTAGAGGCAGTAACCGCAGGGCCACCTGGCTCTCACTTAGCGGTCATCAAAAATTTGAGTTTTGCGATTGTTCCAGGGGATATATTGGGCATCATCGGTCCCAGTGGCTCAGGCAAGTCTACGCTGGCCCGCTTGCTTGTAGGGGTGTGGCCGTCTGCTATGGGCACGGTACGCTTAGATGGTGCTGATATGTACCAGTGGAATAAAAACGAGCTTGGCCCCCACATCGGCTACTTGCCGCAAGACATCGAACTGTTTGGCGGCACGGTGGGCGAGAACATTGCCCGCTATGGCGAAGTAGATTCTGGCAAAGTGATTGAAGCGGCTAAACGCGCAGCGGTGCACGATATTATTTTGCAGTTTCCAAACGGCTACGACACGCTATTGGGCGATGGCGGCGCCGGTTTATCTGGCGGTCAAAAACAGCGCATTGGCTTGGCCAGGGCTATGTATGACGACCCCTCGCTATTAGTACTGGACGAGCCCAACTCCAACCTTGATGAAGCTGGTGAACAAGCACTGGTGGCGGCTATGGTGGACTTTAGAACACGCGGCAAAACTGTTGTGCTGATTACCCACCGCACCAGCGCTATTGGCGTGACAAACAAGCTATTGTTATTGCAAGGCGGGGTTGCACATATGTTTGGCCCTACGGCAGAGGTACTGACAGAGCTTACTACGGCTGCGCAGCGCCCCACACAGTTAGCCAAGTCGGCAGCAAGCTTAGCCACAGCAAGCACCCCGGTGACTTTGGCTAGTACTGAAAAAGCAGAACATCACGAGGCAAAAAATGTCAACTAACAATCTATTAAGTAATGCTGTGCTGATGCCTGAAGGTATGCCCCTTGGCCCAGAATCCTTAGATGTCAATACCGACACCCGACCTTATGTTCGACTAGGTTGGTGGGTCATTGTGCTGGGCATAGGAGGATTTTCAGTCTGGGCAGCTTTTGCGCCGCTGGACAAAGGGGTGCCGTTGAGCGGCACCGTCACAGTATCCAGCAGCAAAAAAGCGGTGCAGCATTTAACTGGTGGCGTGGTTGAATCTATTTTGGTCAAAGAGGGTGATGTAGTTAAGGCAGGCGATGTGCTGGTGCGCCTGAACGCCGTGCAAGCCAAAGCCAACGCAGAAATAGTACGCGTGCAGTATTTTAGTGCGCGCACTACTGAGGCGCGGCTTATGGCAGAGCGCGACAGTAAAAAAATAATCGTGTTCCCGCCAGAGCTTCAAAGCGCCAGGGCTGACCCGCGCGTAGCCAGCAGCATCACCTTGCAGCAGCAATTGTTCAGCGCACGGCAGTCGGCTATTGCGACAGAACTGTCTGCACTAGACGAGAATATTGCAGGCTTGCTGCAGCAAAAAAAAGGTTTTGAGCAGGCCCATGTTGGCAAAAATACCCAGTTAACGTTTCTTAAAGAGCAATTGGACAATACGCGCAATTTAGCGAAAGAGGGTTACGTATCGCGCAACCAGCAGCTCGACCTAGAGCGCGCTTATTCGCAGCTAAGCACCTCAGCGTCAGACGATATTAACAACATCAGTCGCAGCCAAAATCAAATTTCAGAATTCAAACTGCGCCGTTTACAGCGCCAGCAAGAATACCAAAAAGAGGTGCGCACCCAATTGTCTGAAGTGCAAAAGGAAGCCGACAGTTTAGCCAACCGCTTAGCGGGCCTAGACTATGACTTGGGTAGCGTGATGGTTAAATCGCCTGTGGATGGCACGGTAGTGGCGATGAATATTTTTACCCACGGCGGCGTGGTGGCACCGGGCTTTCGCATGATGGACATTGTGCCCAGCAGTGACGCGCTGACCATTGAAGGCCAGCTACCAGTGCATTTGATAGACAAAGTACACCCTGATTTGCCGGTTGAGTTGATGTTTACGGCGTTCAACCAAAATTTCACACCGCAGATTCCAGGCATCGTTACCCAAGTGTCGGCGGACAGACTAGTAGATGAAAAAACTGGGCAGCCTTACTACAGCATGAAAGCTGTAGTGACCCCCGAGGGTGCAAAGCTGCTCGCTAAAGTACAGCTTCGCCCGGGCATGCCAGTAGATATGTTTATCAAAACAGGTGAGCGCACGATGATGAACTATCTGCTCAAACCGCTATTGGACAGTTTTAAAATGGCGATGGCTGAGGAATAGCGCCAAGGGCATCAAGCGCCCATCAATCGGGTGCCTTCGAATGCTCTGGCATCGCCACTAGATTGGTACTGAGCCCATGATGTTAGTAGCACCATAGACACAAAGCCGCCTGCAATTAGCAATGGGTAAGCAGCTAATATCTCAAGCAACGAGTATTTAAAATTAAGCGGTTTTCCAACGCCCAACATCGCAGCGTAAAACCATGACACACCTGACACTGCACCGGTAAACACAGCTAATAAGCGCTGGCTAAATGACAACTTCAGTAGAGAGCCTGCTTTTTGCAATAGCGGCAACACATATTTGTGCAGTGCAAAGCCGTTAAGCGTTAGTAGCATCACAATAACTATTTTCGACTGCAATTTTGGATTAGAAAAATAATCCCACCCTTT
This sequence comes from Polaromonas sp., assembly GCA_031415895.1. Lineage (GTDB taxonomy): Bacteria > Pseudomonadota > Gammaproteobacteria > Burkholderiales > Burkholderiaceae_C > JAAFIP01. The sequence goes on from JANOSN010000871.1 coordinate 6,352, forward strand.
TAGATATGCGTCTAACGACACTAGAGCTGCGCCTGTAATCCATAGCGCTATGAGTGCGCGCGACACCGTTTTTTGCAGTTGCGATAGATGCTCTGGGTCAAGCAGGTGGTTCGCGTTAGCTTGCATTAATTGTTTGACCATCGCGATGTCGCTGGTTAAAACCAAGCCAATCGCTACGCAACAGGCGATAAGGTGCGCATACAAGACTGCCAAGCGCGTAAATTCAAATTCCATAAATAACCCTCTATTGTTTTTAGATGTTCGCCTGGTGTGTAGTGATTTATGCTCGCCAAACATCGCTTTGAAAACTCCCAAATCGAGTATGTCTCAACGCCGTGGGGGCCACTGCAGCGTTTTGAAATAGGGTGTTTTCTGCACACAATCAACTTATTGATTAGTTTGATAGCTAGAAAAATATGAAATGTGCAATATGCACATCTATTTAATTATCCTATAAAGGGACACGAGTTAACTTATGTATGCCCATCGCTTGCATTAATTTATGCTGTTTAGATAC
>JANOSN010000872.1:0-17090 GCA_031415895.1 Polaromonas sp.
GGCTGATGCGCGGCAGCGCTTTATGCGCAACCGCGCAGCAGTGTGGAGCACGATTATTTTGTGCGTCATCATCATTTCCTGCATCGTCGGCCCTTGGGTTTTGCCCAACGCATTTGACAGTGCCGACTGGGACGCCATGAGCCAACCACCCAGCTGGAAGAACTACCATTGGTTCGGCACTGACGACTCTGGCCGCGACCTGCTGGTGCGCACCCTCATAGGAGGGCGTATTTCGCTGATGGTGGGCCTATTGGCTACACTCACCTCGGCCAGCTTGGGCATAGTGTGGGGCGCTACTGCAGGTTTTATCGGTGGGCGAACCGATGCCATCATGATGCGCATTGTTGACATGATGTACGCCGTGCCCTACCTGCTGATTGCTATCTTGCTGATCACCGTCATGGGCCGTGATTTTTACCTGGTTGTCATCACCATCACTGTGTTTTCTTGGATGACGATGGCGCGTGTGGTGCGTGGGCAAACCTTGTCCCTCAGGTCCAAAGAATTTGTTGAAGCAGCGCGGGCCATGGGCGTTAGTACCCGGACCATTATTTTTAGACACATCATTCCTAACCTGCTGGGCGTAGTGGTGATTTATGCCACTGTCACCGTGCCGAGTGTGATTTTGGTGGAATCGGTTTTATCGTTCTTAGGTCTTGGCATTCAAGAGCCCATGACCAGCTGGGGCGTGTTGATTCACGATGGCACCAGCGTGATGGAGATTTCGCCGTGGATACTGCTGTTTCCAGCCGGTCTGTTGTCGATCACCTTGTACTGCTTTAACTTCATTGGCGATGGTCTGCGTGACGCTTTAGACCCCAAAGACCGTTGAACCCTTTACGCAATGAATCTATTAGAAGTTAAAGACCTCAATGTGCGCTTCAACACGGGTGATGGTGCGGTGCACGCGGTTAACGGTATTAATTTTTCGCTAGCCTCGGGGCAAACTTTGGGCATTGTGGGCGAGAGCGGCTCTGGCAAAAGCCAAAGTGTGCTGGCCATGATGGGGCTGCTGGCGCGCAACGGCAGTACCACGGGGCAAGTGCTGTACCAAGGTCAGGATGTACTGACCATGCCTGCCCATAAGCTCAACACCATACGCGGTGACCGCATGGCCATGATCTTTCAAGACCCGATGACTTCGCTTAATCCATACCTCACCATTGAGCGGCAAATGACCGAGGTGTTAGAGCTGCACAAAGGTTTAGACCGCAAGGCAGCCCGGGCCAGGTCGCTACGCATGCTCGATGCAGTGAAAATTCCAGATGCCGCGCAGCGCATCAACACGTACCCGCACGAGTTTTCTGGTGGTATGCGCCAGCGTGTGATGATTGCTATGGCTTTGCTGTGTGAGCCTGAGCTATTGATTGCTGATGAGCCCACCACCGCGCTAGATGTTACGGTGCAAGCCCAAATTTTGGCCCTATTACGCGAGCTGCAGCGCGACTTTAAAACCGCCATTGTGTTGATTACCCATGACCTGGGTGTGGTGGCTGGCGTGTGTGACCAAGTGATGGTGCTATATGCCGGGCGGGTGATGGAGCAAGGCAGTGCTGAAGATATTTTTTATCGCCCCTCGCACCCCTACACGATAGGTTTATTAGGTGCCATAGCGCGTCTAGACCGCACTGAGCAGGCGCTAATAGCCATTCCTGGATCGCCACCCAATATGTCACAGCAGTCAGCGGGTTGCCCTTTCCAGCCGCGCTGCAGCTTTGCTCAGGCAGTGTGCAGTACCCAAGTGCCCATGTTGCAACAGGTAAGCGCAGGCTCAGTTGCCCTGCGAGCCTGCCATGTGCTCACTGATGAGTTGCGCGCTAAGCGTGTAGCAAGCCATGGTTGAAAGCACGCCAGTGCTGTTGGCGGTACGCGACCTGAAGGTGCAATTTAAGGTGCGCGCAGACAACGCTTGGCCTTGGACTGCGCAGCGCATGCTGACTGCTGTAAACGGTGTGAGCTTTGATATTAAACAAGGTGAAACTCTGGGTATTGTGGGGGAGTCTGGTTGCGGCAAATCTACGCTGGCGCGTGGCGTGCTTAATTTGATTCCCAGCAGCTTAGGCAGTATTGAGTGGATGGGGCAAGAGATGGTGGGCGCCAGCCCAGACGCATGGCACAACGCGCGCCGCGATATGCAAATGATTTTTCAAGACCCATTGGCCAGCTTGAACCCGCGCATGACGGTAGCGCAAATTATTGCCGAGCCTTTGCGCACACACCACCCTGCGATGCAAAGCGATGAGATCATGAACAAGGTGGTGGACATGATGGAGCGGGTGGGCCTAGCGCAGCAGCATATCAACCGCTATCCACACGAATTTTCTGGCGGGCAGTGTCAGCGCATTGGCATTGCTCGGGCACTTATATTGCGCCCCAAGCTGATCATTTGCGACGAGCCTGTGTCAGCGCTAGATGTGTCGATTCAAGCGCAAATTATTAATTTGCTCAAAGAACTGCAGCAGTCGATGGGGCTATCGCTGATTTTTATTGCGCACGATCTGGCGGTCGTCAAACATATCAGCGACCGCATTATGGTGATGTATTTAGGTAAGGCGGTAGAAAAAGCACCCAAACATAGCTTATATATCCAGCCCCAGCACCCCTACACCAAAGCGTTGCTGTCGGCCATTCCGATTCCTGACCCGCAGCTTGAACGTGCCAAGACCGTTCAAATTCTCAGCGGCGACCTGCCCTCACCCCTAAATCCACCCTCGGGCTGCGCTTTTCGCACACGCTGCCCGCAGGCCGTGCCGCGCTGCGCGCAGGAAAGCCCCGCTCTGCGCGAGGTCGCAAGTAACACTGAAGTAGCGTGTTGGTTAGCTTAAGGGTGTGCTGACCTTAGTGCGCTGCACCGCTAGCTAGATGCGCTAGACTCAGCGCTAGTTTATTTACACTGTTTAACGTGCCACAACATTACGACGTAGTCATCATCGGCGCAGGCGCAGCAGGCTTGTTTTGTGCGGGGGTCGCTGGCCAGCGCGGCCTAAAGGTATTGTTGATTGACCATGCAGAGAAGATCGCTGAGAAAATTCGCATCTCTGGCGGTGGCCGTGCTAACTTTACCAACCGCGAATTAGATGTTCGTGCACCTGACAAACACTTCATCAGCGAGAACCCGCGCTTTTGTCGCAGCGCGCTGTCGCGCTACACGCCGCAGCACTTTTTAGACCTGATGCAAAAGCATGGCATTGCTTGGCACGAAAAGCACAAAGGCCAGTTGTTTTGCGACCGCTCTGCCGAAGACTTGATCGCCATGCTGCTGGCCGAATGCACTGCAGGCGGTGTAGAGCGCTGGCAACCCTGCAAAGTGCAGTCAGTGCGCTATTTAGGAGCCAAATCTGCCGATAGTCCAAGTATTCATTACACCTATAGCTATGAAATTAATAGCGACAGAGCTGTCGTGCACTGCAATAGTGTGGTGGTGGCTACAGGCGGTTTGAGCATTCCTAAAATTGGCGCAACTGATTTTGGGCAACGCTTAGCGCAGCAGTTTGGTCACCGTATTGTGCCGCTGCGCGCAGCGCTGGTGCCACTAACTTTTGACGAAGCGCAGTGGGCACCGTTTGTGCCGCTGGCTGGTTTATCACTGCCAGTGCAGATCAGCACGGGTGAAGGCAAAACCAAAGGCCAGTTTGACGAGGACCTGTTGTTTACCCACCGGGGTTTGAGTGGCCCCGCCGTGCTGCAAATATCAAGCTACTGGCAGGACAACACGGCTGTGCGCATTAACCTCACGCCCAGTCACAACGTAAGCTCCACGTTAACAGCTGCCAAGGCTCGCTCGCGCAAGCTGACAGCCAATGAATTAGCGGGCAGCTTGTCCACACCCGATACACCCTTTCCTGCGCGCTTGGCAGACACTTGGACGGCGCGCGACGCTGCCTGGCAGCGCCCTATCAACGAGGTGTCTGACAAAGCATTGAACGCACTAGCAGACAGCCTGCAGCGCTGGCAGATCACGCCCAACGGGTCAGAAGGCTACAAAAAAGCCGAGGTGACTGCGGGCGGTGTGGATACGCGCGAGTTGTCTAGCCAAACGTTAGAAAGCCAAAAGTCACCTGGGCTGTATTTCATTGGCGAGGTGGTCGATGTTACGGGTTGGCTAGGTGGTTATAACTTTCAATGGGCATGGGCCAGTGCACATGCTTGCGCGCAGGCGCTGCCACTACCACTGCCACTTACACAGCACACCCAGCCCTAAGCCAAGGGCAGATGTAGGCGCACGCGGGTGCCCATGGCCTGCTTAGAGCTAATTTGCAACTGCGCGCCAATACGCAGGGCGCGCTCTTTCATGCCACTTAAGCCTTTGCCCACATTGTCTTGTGCCACGCGCGCAGGCATACCTTTACCGTTGTCTAAAACTTCCAGCAGCATGTGTGCCTCGGGCTGCTCTTCGTAGCGGCATCGTAGTTGTACGTCAGTGGCCTCAGAATGCAAGAGCACATTGGCCAAACTTTCTTGCACAATGCGCACAATGTTCTGCAACTGCGACGCTTTTACAGCGATCAGTGGCCCAGCGACTTCTACCTTCCAGTGCATGCGTATGCCCACCCTGTCCAGCGAGGGTTGAAAACGATAGCGCAGACGACCGAGTGCGTCAAAAATATTAGTGTCGCTCTCATCGGTAGCGTCCACATTGTCTACAGTATTTTTTAAATCAAGCAAGCAGCTCTCAAGGCCCAACATGATGCGCCGGTGCGCGGGCACAGCAGGGTCTAAGCTGGCCAGCAGCCCTACCAGCTGCGAGCCCACGCCATCATGGATGTCTTGTGCAATACGGTGGCGCTCTTGCACTACGGCTTGGGCTAGGTGGTGTTGCCGCATGCCTGGCAATACGTCACTAACATCAGAGTGCATATCTAAGCCACTCAATGCCACGATGCTGGGGGCATGGCTGGTGCTAGCTGGCATATACCGCGCGTAGACAGGTCGATAGCGCGTCCACAAATAGCACAACATCGCCCCGTAGGCTATCAGCACACCGTGCACTGCCAATTGCTGTGATAAGTCAAGCCCTAAGCGGTACAAAACGAACGCAGTCGCCGCTAGCACCACTGCCGTTAGTAATGCGCACGCTGCATACGAAGACGATCTGGGCATAGCCAGCACCTACAGCAGACCACTGCTGGTAGCCAAGTTCACCGCCTGTGCACGGGTGCGCACTTTGAGCTTGCGGTGGGTGTTTTTGATATGCGTGTTGACCGTTTGCACGCTAATTTTGAGCATATTACTGATCTCGCCACTGATGTAACCCGAGGCAACTAATTTCAACACCTCGCGTTCACGCTCAGACAGCATATAAATGTCGCCATGTTCTGGCGCGCTTTTGTGCTGTGCGGAGTTATCCATTTTGCGCAACAGTCTGCGGGCCAAACTGGGCGTGATAGACGCGCCACCATTGACCACTTGCAACACGGCCTGCGGAAAACTGCCAAACCACGAATGCTTAACGTAGTAGCCCGTGGCACCTAGGCTGAATGCATGCAGGGCATGGTCTTCATCCTCCATCACGGAGATCAAAATCACCTCGGCCATAGGTTTGACAGTTTTACTCTGGCGAATCAAGTCAAAACCTAAACCATCATTCAAATTCAAGTCCACCAGCAAGACGTCGTAGTCTTTGGTGCTGACCAATTGCTTGCCTTCTTTCAGGCTGCCACCTTGTGCCACCAAATGGGTGCGTGCATCGGCTAATAGTTCGTCGGCAATGACTTTGCGCACATGCACGTCATCGTCTACCAACAGCACGCGCACCGGTCGCGCGACTTGACCCAAGAAAAAGCTCGGCCATGACGGCATTGCTTTGCTCACCAAAGGTGAATTGCCCGTTAAAAATGGGGCGTGATGGTTGTCCATCTGTAGCTCGTATTGATTGTCCATATTGCTTCTCCGTTACTGCTTTTTATTACGGCTGATTTCAACCGCACCTAAGGCGCATTACGCCCCTCTCAATAGCAAACTGTTGTGCACTTTTTCCGAAAGTGTTTTATTTTTTAGTGTTTTACCCAACGAGTAATGCAACTATCGCCAATTAATGCCTTTGAAAATTAATTGTTACGCGTTTTATTACACTGGATACATTTAGTAACTACCCTATGTAGATTTTGATAGTTTCGCTAGATTTATAACGATTGAGGTGCTTTTGCTTCTGATGGGATTAAGTGTCGGGCACGGTTGGGGCACTGTCAATTCACACAAATGGCTTAGCCTGCAACAGGTATTGAGCAGATGGTTACACAAGCGGAAACTTGCGCTTAGACAAAACGGGGAGGAGATAAAGCAGCAAGGCTGCATCTGCCAACGTAGTGTCGATGTGCCGAGTTAGTGGAATTAGCCAGTGACTCGACTTTTTGTTATACCTACTTACCTACTTAGGAAATTATCATGAAAACTATCTTACTCACAGTTATCGCATTTGCAGCCACAGCAGCCTTCGCAACCACTCCTGGCGGTGGTGGCGGCCCAGTCATCAACATCAACGACACATCCATCCAGTTGACCAGCGCGATGCACTCGTCGATTGAAAACAAGGCAAGCGGCAAAAATACTGAAGCCCGCCAAAACGTGTCTAGCAATGCTGGCAACGTTACCGTCAACGACGACTCAACACAAGTCACCGTGTTGAAAAACTCTAGCGTGAGCAACTCTGCTTCTGGCCACAACACCAAGGCTACTCAGAGCTTGGCTTCTAATGTTGGCGTAGTCAACATCGATGGTTCGTCACTACAAGTGGTGTACGCCAAGCATTCGGCTATTGCTAACTCTGCAAAAGGCAACCATACCAAGGCAGTGCAAAACGTGTCCACCAACAACGGTTGCACAACTTGTAACTAATGCGTAAGCAAGGCTGTCTGTTGCGTTCGCGCACAGACAGCATGTAGCGTAAATTTTTTGAGTTTCTTTTGTATAGAGCAGTGAGGCCCAGTATGAAAAATCTATTGTTGCAATTACTGCCAGCCTGTGTGCTGGCTTTTGGTTTCTGTGGCATCAGCTGGGCGCAGCGCATACCGGGTGAAGACCCACTCACCATGAATGGCCCTGTCAGCTTTATATCGCTGCCCTCTGGCGGCAACCCCAAGTCCACAGGCTTGGATACCTATACCGACATGCCCGCATGGCTCAAAGCCAAAGTAGCGCGCTTCGAGGCCAAAGCTTACTCAGCAGGGTTAGACGACGGCACGCTACTGACCGATAACGACATCAATACGACCACCACCACACAAGGCGTGCGCCGCACCTGCAGGCAAGATGTAGGCAGCACACAAACTAATGGCATTGGCCGCTCGCCCACCAGCGGCAACAACCCTAGAACCAACGCCAACCAACAAATCGTGGTGCTGCGTGGTGATCTGGTCAACATTTGCCGATAAACAACCCCATGACTTCCACTATTTTTTATCGCCGACTGCGTGCTGCGGGCATAACCTGTGGCGTTGCCGCAGCAGTGCTGATCACCGGCTGTGCCACGCCGCTGAACGCGCGTAAAGATGCAGAGTTTCAAACCCACGGCTATGCTGCAGACAAACCTGTAGTGCGCCCGGTGCGCACCATCACCAGTTTTTCTGAATCACTAGCCTGCATGGACAGACTTTTTCGCGTGGCCGAGATTCCCACTACGCTGATCACCAGCAAGCAAATTCCTGATTCAAGCAACAAGGTGCCCGTGGGTACCAAAGAGATGATCATCACGGCTTTGTCGCAAATGTCGCGCTTGTCGAATGCATTCAGGTTTGTGGACTACGAGGTAGACATTGCACGCCAAGACACTGTGCAAAACCTGACCACCATTTTGCTGAACAATAACCAAATACAGCTGCAACGCCCCGCGCTGTATGTATCGGGCGCTATCGCTTTTGTAGACCAAAACGTCATCAGCAACCAAATGGATGTGGGCACATCGGCTAACCGCTTAGACACTGGTTTTAGCCAAAACCGCAACGCTACGGTGATTGGCTTAGATCTGCATTTGGGCGATTTTCGTACCCGCACCTTGATACCCGGCCTAGATTCGTCCAACGAAATTATCATTGGCACAGGTTCACAAGGCTTTGACGCTGCAGCACGCATTGGTAAATACGGCGTGACCTTTAACATGGGACGTGACTACACCCAAGGCTCGGGCAATGCAGTGCGCAGCTTGGCTGATTTGGCCATGATTGAACTGGTAGGCAAATGGGCGCGCGTGCCGTATTGGCAGTGCCTGACGCTGGAGCAAAACCACCCCAGCTTTCAGCGTGTGCTGCGCGACTGGTTTGATGATGCAGGCCTAGACACCGCGCGCACTTTGGTGAAAAATTCTTTAGCCAGTCAAGGCTACTTGCCTGCCAACCCCAAGGGTGACCCAGTGCCTACCGCAGTATTTAAAAACGCCATTGCCAAATACCAAGCCGACCAAGGCATGGTAGTGTCTGGTGTGATTGACTTTTCTACTTTTGAACATGCGCTGCGTGGTTTTGTAGCGTTGGGTGACGATGGTAATTTGCAACGCGTGGGCTGGACAGCCAAAGCCGTTGCACCAGCAATCGTAGGCACCCACACTAGCGCCATAGCTGCCGCACCGGTAGAGCCACCAGCACCGGGCCTGAGCATAGATATGCAAATTGAAAACTTGGGCGCTGATAAATCTACCTTTGAATCGGGCCAGCAAATTTTTGCATCGGCTGTGCTCAACCGCGCTGCTTATGTGCACTGCTATTTGATTGAGACTGGCGGCAGCATTGTGCGCATTTTGCCCAACGCTACCCACCCCAATGCGTTGATCAGCGCGCACCAAGCGCTGCGCATTCCTGACTGGATGTCACCTAACCCGGGCTTTGTGATGGATGCCGGTACACCGGGTAACGAAACCTTGCTGTGCATGGCCACTGAGGCCAACCCTACTAGTAAATTGCCTGCGTCATTACAAGGCCCCAGCTTCACACCGATTGCAGGTATTCAAGGCGAGCTAAATTTGTCGCAAGCCTATACCACTGCGTTAGGTGCAGATGCTGTAGCAGCGCGTAGCCTAAAGTGGAAAGTGGTTGCTAGGCGAGCTGCAGCGCCTGTAGCTGCACCTGCTGCAAAATAGCTTGCACAAGCCAGCCCACAAGTATCCAATATAGCCAGTAGGCCCAGCATGGACCGCACCAAACACTGTGCAATCTGTCACTTGCCCGGTACCTTGGGTAAAAGCGTGTCTATGGGCTGGCTCATGCTGACGCTGCAGTGCATATTAGCCAGCGAACCTGCAACCGCGCGCACCCGTGCCGAACCCGCCGCTGGCTACACCAGCCCCGCCATCAGCGCGCAAGCGCTGGACAACAGCCCCGTGCAGCTTGGCACCCTGTCGATAGGTCAACAAGCTAACGCAGACCGCGCCATCGAGCGAGACCTGGCGCAATTGCTTGAGCGCGCTAACAGTAATCGCGCCAGCGCGCCGCCCACCAACCGCCGCCCCGGCGCTGCCCGCATTGACACCAACCCGGTTGCCAGTGCGGCAGACGCAGCTTGGCTGTTGGGCTTGATCTACGCGCACGGCGCAGGCGTGGTGCAAGACGCAGTCCAAGCGCAGCTATGGTTTGAGCGCGCGTTAGCCCGCGGCCAAAACCTAGGGAATGCAGGCTTAGCATGGTGCGCAATAGAAGGCTGCAAACAAGCCCCCGACGCAGCACAAGCCCGCATACGCATTGCCAGCATGCGTGCCCAGCTGCCAGCGCGTGCGCTGTACCTAGAGTGGTGGATGCTGAGCAAAAGCGCGCCTTTAGCCACCGCATTGCCTAAAAATAGCAGCGAAGTCAGTCAAGACAAAGATGCGCCTTATCGTCTAACCTCACGCCCTCTCTTAGAACAAGCGGCACGGCTGGGCGATATCCATGCTTTGATTGAGCTGGGCTTAGAAGCTATTGCCCTGGACAACAAAGCGCAAGCGCGCCAGTGGTTTCAACAAGCCGCATCAAGTGGGTCAGGCGCAGCAACCCATAACTTGCAGTTGCTAGACATGCAGCAAGCTAACAGCAACTCTGCCGTCAACAGCCACGTCAGCATGGACGCAGCCACTTTGCTAGCCATGGCGCAGCGAAACCACCGCGGCCTGGGGCAACCCGCCAATTACGCCGAGGCTATTCGTTTGTACCGCATGGCCCAGTCTAAGGGCAGCACAGCTGCACGCGACATGCTGGCGCTGATCTTCTCGCGCCCCACGGCCGCAGGGCAGCTAGACATTGCTTGGATGCAGCGCCTTGCAACCCTTAACATCAGCAACCCCGCAATTAGTATTGGTAGCCCAATGAGTAACCAAGTATTTCAGCGTGAACGCAGCCCTTTGTTTGATTTTCTTCCCACATTATGGAAAGCGCGTGCCAGGCCCATAGGCTGATCGGTGACGAATCTACTGGTGCAACGCCCAAGTTCGGTTTATAATTTAAGGCTAAGCTGGCTTCCCCGCCGCCGGTGCACCATTCAATTTGGCGGGAACCCCGCAGAGGGTTTTTGAAGGATTGATCTCCCTTCTTGGCTCTCAGCACATTCACACTTTTATTTTAAATGACCACGATTCGTGTAAAAGAAAACGAGCCCTTTGAAGTCTCACTGAGACGCTTCAAGCGCACCATTGAAAAACTCGGCCTACTGACCGACCTGCGCGCCAATGAGTTTTACGAGAAGCCTACGGCTGTACGTAAGCGCAAAAAAGCCGCTGCTGTTAAGCGTAACTACAAGCGTATCCGCAGCATGCAGCTGCCCAAGAAGCTGTACTAATCTTTTAGTCCCTTCACACCAAACCGCACCGAGTAATCTGTGCGGTTTTTTTGCGCAATTTTTTGTTGTCTGAGATAATCTGTGTATGCAGAGCCTACGCACCGCCCACCGACTCGCCAAGCTGGCTTTAGCCTGGTTTGTGCTGTCGATCAGCGTGGCTATTGCGTCACCCATCGTGCAGCCACAGCGCATGGAGCTGCTGTGTTCGGGCACTGGCGTTGCCAAGCTACTGGTTAAAACTGCTGATGGGGCTGAGGCCTTGCCCAGCCACGGCCTTAACTGCGCACTGTGCATTCAGGCCAGCGCGCCGCCACCAGTGCTGGCCACTGTCGTCCCACCGCCCCACTCGGTTACCTACCAAACACTGGCTGCGACAGCAAGCCATGTAGCAGTACACACAGCAGCCCCGCCGCCCGGCCGCGGCCCGCCTGCAATTTAAAAATACTACGTTTTTGATAGCTATAAGTCTAATAAATACTTGGACTATCAGCTGTTTTTATTCTTTTTCTTGCCTAGATAGCACTAAATGGCCTTTGCGCACTGCGCATGGCTGCTGCTGGCACCATGACGAGATCATCACCATGTTTAAACAAACCTATTGGGCTGCCTGCACCTACACAATTGCAGCGCTAGGATTTAGCAACGCAGCCCTAGCCCACGTCACCCTAGAACAGCCCAACGCAGAAGCTGGCACCTACTACAAAGCCACGCTGCGTGTAGGCCACGGCTGCGAAGGCCTGCCCACTGCCATACTGCGCACCAAGCTGGCCAAGCCCTACGACAACCACGGCAAACCCGTCACCGAGGACGTAAGCGACATCACCTAGATAAAACTGGCCGCAATGCGTGGGACGAAGTGCCCGCATCAGGCGCATCTACCCAAGACTTAAAGTCTCTTGCAGCCTTGCTAAATGTAGTGACCCCAAAACCCGCAGCAGCAGCGCATACACACTAGCATTCATGTTAAACACGATACAGAAAGATCACACCATGTTAAAAATTCACAATACTATTAAATTCATAGCTAATAAATCAATGATTGCTTGGACTATAGCCCTATTTTGCTCTCAAATACATGCCCAAACAGCTGCAGATGTCAAAGTAGAAGGTGCTTGGGTACGCACAGCAGTAGAAGGTCAAAAAGGCACTGGTGGATTTATGAAAATTACCGCCAAACAAGACATGAAGTTGGTAGGCATCAGCTCACCCGTTGCGGGCTTAGGTGAAGTACACGAAATGAAAATGGACGGCGACGTGATGAAAATGCGCGCTATCCCCGGTGGGCTAGACCTGCCGGCAGGTAAAACCATCGAACTTAAGCCCGGTGGCCTGCACCTAATGCTGCTAGACCTAAAACAAGCTTTGCCTAAAGACACCTCTGTACCTGTGACATTACTGCTTAAAGACAAGGACGGCAAAGACACCAAGCTAGAGCTGAAGCTACCCGTTTCTGCTCGTGCACCGGCTGGTGCAACGGCTGATACACATTCTGGCGGCATGCATAAGCATTAAGCTGATTACAAAGCCAGCCCAATGCAAACTAACCGAGCGCTCTACAATAAGTGCTCTTTTCGCTTCAACCTGCAGGACAACGCCATGGCACTCAAAGACACCATCACCGAAGACATGAAAACCGCCATGCGCGCCAAAGACGCAGAGCGCCTGGGCACCATCCGCCTGCTGTTGTCAGCCTGCAAACAAAAAGAAGTCGACGAACGCGTAGTGTTAGACGACACCATGGTCAATGCCATCATCGACAAAATGATCAAGCAGCGCAAAGACAGCATCGACGCTTTTACCAAAGCTGACCGCAAAGACATGGCCGACAAAGAAGCCACCGAGATCACCGTGCTACAAGCCTATTTGCCAGCGCGCTTAAGTGCAGACGAAGTGCTGGTCGAGGTGAAAAAGATCGTGGCTGACATGGGTGCCGCTTCGGGTACCAAAGTTGGCCCCGGCGACATGGGCAAAGTGATGGGCGCTGTGAAAGCTAAGCTGGCAGGCAAAGCGGATATGGGCCAAGTGTCGGCTGCAGTTAAAGCGGCTTTGGCAGGTTAAGCCTGCCAAGTAGATAAAGCCTCGCGGGCTTAACTACCCGCCAACTTCATCCGGTTTATCAAAATCGATCCTACGGTTTTAGACCCCGCGCAGTAAGCGTCTGCGCCCACTGCGGTAATGCCCATCAACATGTCTTTCATGTTGCCAGCAATGGTGATTTCTTCTACCGGAAACGCGATGCGGCCTTTGTCTACCCAAAAGCCGCTGGCCCCGCGCGAATAGTCGCCGGTTACATAGTTCACGCCAGAGCCCATGAGCTCGGTCACAAACAAACCGGTGCCTAGTTTTTTCAGCATCGCGTCCAAGTCGTCGCCCGCACGGGTGAGGCGTGAGGTCATTACCAAGTTGTGTGACCCACCTGCATTGCCTGTGGTGCGCATGCCCAACTTGCGGGCGCTGTAGGTAGACAAAAAATAGCCTTGCACCACGCCAGCGTCCACCACCGAGCGCGCTTTGACTTTCACGCCTTCGTCGTCAAACGGTGAGCTGCCTTTACCGCCTAGTACAAACGGGTCTTCGGCAATATCAATATGCTTTGGGAAAGCTGCCTTGCCCAACGAGTTCAGCAAAAAACTACTGTTGCGGTACAGCGACCCGCCGCTGACCGCCTGCACAAACGCACCCAGCAAGCCAGAAGCGACCGGCGATTCAAACAACACCGGGCAATGCGCCGTGGGCACTTTGCGAGAATTTAAACGACTAAGCGCACGCTGCGCTGCGTAGATACCCACTGCCTCGGGGCTGGCCAAGTTGCAGGCATCGCGCTCAGAGCTGTACCAACTGTCGCGCTGCATATTAGCGCCCTTGCCCGCAATGGGTGCCACCGACAGCGAATGCCTCGACGTGGCATACCCGCCCCTAAAACCCATCTGCCCAGCGCGCAAATGCCCCGCCACAAAATGGCTTTGCTGCGCCGACACCCCGGCACCATCACTGTTGGCAATTTTTTTGCTCACGCCCATCGCCGCAGCCTCGCACTCAAGCGCCAGCTCTAGCGCCTGCGCGCTGTCTACAGCCCATGGATGGAACAAATCTAAATCGCGCTGCGCGGTAGCTACATCACGCAAATCAGGCAGCCCCGCCACCGGGTCTTCAGCCGTAAACCGCGCAATGTCAAACGCTGCCTGCACGGTTTGTTCAATAGCCTGGTTAGAAAAGTCAGACGTGCTGGCGTTGCCACGCTTTTTGCCCACATACACCGTCACGCCCAGCGACTTGTCGCGGTTACGTTCCACGTTTTCTAGCTTGCCCAGCCGCGCCGACACACTCAGCCCCGCACTTTCAGAGGCCTCAGCGCCAGCGTCAGTTGCGCCCAGCTTTTTAGCGTGCTTTAGCGCCGTGTCCACCAAATCATCAAACTGAGCACGAGAATAGCTAAAGCCCTGCAGCGGGGAATTTGTAAGAGTGTTTTTTTGCATATGGTCAATGATAACGGGTTAGCCCGCGCCAGCAGAGTTAGCCTAAGCAAAGGTACAATAGATCCTGACGGGCCTTCCCGCATGGTAAAGCGGCCAACCGAGTCAGGTGGGGAACCAAGCAGCTCTAACTGTAGAGCCAGTGCCGGGGTCAAGGCTCGTCAACCTTTTCAAGTTTTACGCTTTCTGTGTGAAGCTCTTCACTTTAAATTTTCACTACCGCATTGGGGTTTAGCAAACCTTGTGGGTCTAAAGCTGTTTTGACTGCACGCATCATCTTCAGTGCCACCTCAGATTTGTAGTGGGCTAGCTCATCGCGCTTTAGGCTGCCCACACCATGTTCTGCGCTGAAGCTGCCGCCGTGCTTTTTAACGCTGTCATACACCAAGCTGTTAACCTGCGCCTCGTGATCGCGTAAAAATGCCGCGCCATCTGCACCCACCGGGCACTGCACGTTGTAATGCAAATTGCCATCACCTAAATGCCCAAAATTGACTAATCGCACGCCGGGTATCTGCGCCTGCAGCGCTGCATCTGTGACTGTACAAAAGCCGATAATTTGTGATACTGGCAACGAGATATCATGCTTGATATTAAGCCCCTCTTGAGCTTGCGCTAGCGGAATGCTCTCGCGCAAGTGCCACAGCGCCTTGGCTTGCGCTAGGCTTTCGGCCACCACAGCGTCTGTAACGCAACCTGCCTCAAACGCATCTTCCATCAGCGCCTCTAGCTGGCTGCGGGCATGCACTTCGCTTTCGGCATCGCTGATCTCAATTAGTACGCAGTAAGGCAGGTCTTGCGCCGCGCCCGGCCACAACGGCATGCGCTGCTGCGGAAAATGCTGCACCACCAGCGACAGCGCAAACTGCCCCATCACCTCAAACCCCGTCAAGCTGCTGGCTAAACGCTTTTGCGCCAAGCTAAGAAACTGCACCGCCGCCTGCATCGATGGTAAAGCAGCCCACGCAGTTAGCTTAGCTGCAGGCTGGGGAAACAGCTTGAGCGTAGCGCCTGTGATGATGCCCAGTGTGCCCTCACTACCCACCATCAAGTGGCGCAGGTCATAGCCCGTGTTGTCTTTGCGTAAGCCCGTTAGGCCTTGCCAAACTTCGCCTTGCGCAGTGACTACTTCTAAGCCCAGGCACAGGTCACGCGTATTGCCATAGCGCAGCACCTGCGTGCCACCCGCGTTGGTAGCCAAGTTACCACCAATCGTGCAACTACCCTCTGCCGCTAAGCTAAGCGGCAGCAACAACCCTGCTTGGGCAGCGGCCTGCTGCAAGTTTTGCAAAATACAGCCCGCATCTACTGTCATGGTTAAGTTATCAGTGTCTAACGCACGCACCTTGTTCATGCGCTGCAAGCTCAGCACAATTTGCAACCCGCTGGCGTCTGGCGTAGAGCCCACCACCAAGCCCGTGTTACCGCCCTGCGCCACGATACTAACTTTATGCTCAGCCAAGGCTTGGGTGTTATGCGCACAGCAAGCCTGCACCACCGCCGCTACCTCTTGGGTAGAGCCCGGCCGCACCACCGCCAGCGACTTACCCTGCATGCGGCCACGCCAGTCGTTTTCATAAGCACTCAAATCTGTATGCGTGCTGCGCGTGAGCACATAAGCTGGGCCCACGATGCGGCGCAGATTGTCTAGTAAATTATTCATAGGCTTATCTTACTGAGCTAGTGGTAGTTGGTGCAGTGGGAACTACTTAGCTAGCTGCTGTATACCAAGTGCCACGGCCAGTGCCGTGCTGAACAAGGTGGCCGTTTTTTACTAATTTGGCCAAGTGCAATTTAATCGTCGCACGCTTGGCCTGCGTCTGGGTTTCGGCTTGTATGGTGGTGAGTCTGCCGTGCTGTCTGGCCAGTGCGATAAGCTCTGCAGACAAATTAGGCAGTAAAGAAATCATCACTTTTTCGCGCTCTATTTTTTCGCCTAAGCGTTTGACTTGAGAGCACAACGAATTGAGAAAAAACGCCACCCAAGCTTGCCAATTCGGCGCTTCAGTTCTGATAGTGCCCTGAGTTTGGCGCAATGCCATGTAGTAGCCTTGCTTGTTTTGTTCGATGATGCTTTCTAGCGAGCTGTAGGGCACATAAGCGTAGCCCAGTTGGAGCATCAGCAGCGTGGTGAGAATTCTGGACAACCTGCCGTTGCCGTCTTGGAACGGGTGAATTTCTAAAAACACGACAGTAAATACCGCAACGATCAACAGCGGGTGGTGCGTTTTGTTGTCGCGGGCATAGCGCACCCAGTCGACCAGCTCTTGCATCAAGCGCGGTGTGTCAAACGGGGATGCGGTATCAAAAATCACCGCCACTTGCTGGCCTTGGGCATCAAACGCAGCCACGCTGTTAGAGATGGTTTTGTATTTGCCTCGGTGGTGCGTGTCTTTGGTGCTGTGCGCCAGCAGGTCGCGGTGCAGCTGCTGAATATGGTTTTCGTTAAACGCGATGTTGTCCCACGAGGCAAACAACAACTCCATCACCTGTGCATAGCCCGCCACCTCCTGCTCATCGCGGGTGTTGAACTGCTTGATTTTGAGCTGGCCCAGCAGCGCATCCACCTCGGCATTGGTCAGCTTGCTGCCCTCAATGCGCGTAGACGAGGCCACGCTCTCCACCGTAGCCACATGGCGCAGCGCCAACAGCCGCTCGGGTGCCAGTGAGCCTAACGCCCGCCAAGCTCCCTTGAACTCATCAATTTGGGCAATCAGGGCCAGTATTTCGGGGGTGATGATGATATTGTCAGTGCGCAGCATAGCCGTAAATATAGCCATAAATAGCCATAAAGCAAGCTAATGCATAGCTTAAGCATTATCCAACAGTCAAAATAAGGACTGTGGCTTCCAAACTTGAAAAGCTGTTGGCAGTTAATGTATC
>JANOSN010000873.1:0-2164 GCA_031415895.1 Polaromonas sp.
TCTGCGGGTTGCCACGCTGCACGGCCTACATCAATGGCTATACGCTCACGCACCTCGTCGATGCTGTTAAACCGCGTGTTGTTAAAACTGTTGAGGTACAGCTTAAAACTCTTGCTCTCCACAATGCACGGCGTCTCGCAGGGCACAGTGATGTGGGCTAGTGCTATTTGTGGTTTGCCGCGTGGGTTCAGCCAGCTGAGCTCGTAGGCTGTCCACAGGTCTGCACCCATGAAGGGCAGGGTGGCTTTGATGCCCAGTTCGTCGCGCTTGGTTTGGCGCGCGATGGGGAACAGCAGCGAAGCATCGTACTGGTCGATGTAGGCGCTGGACTTGCCTAGCTGCGACTGCTCGGGTTGGTTACTAGCTGGGCTAGCGGCATGGGCTGATGGCAGTGTCATGGTAGGGCTGCTCACATTGCAGTGGAAACAGGAGCTGATGCAGCAGGGCTGTGCGCTGCAAAAAAAGTCAGTATAGGTGGTAACAGCGCGCTGACCACACCGGGCGCTAGGTCATGGCCCATGCCCTCAATGCCAACCAGCTGCGCGCCCGCTATGCGGCGCGCGGTGTCCTCGCCGCAGGCGTAGGGCACCAGCGGGTCTGCCCTGCCGTGTAACACCAGCGTGGGGCAGCGCAGGCTGTGCAACTGCTTGGCACGGGTGGTGTCGGCAGCGATAGCTACCATCTGGCGCAGCGAGCCAGCCGGGTGGTTGCTGCGGGCCAAGCTGGCGGCTACACGATCGTGCAGCAGCTGCGGGTCCGTGGGAAAACCGGGGCTGCCAATGATGTTAAAAAGGCGCACGCCATGGGCAATAAGCGCGCTGGTGTGGCTGGCTTTGGGGCGCGACATCAGCGCGCGCATGACCGCGGGCTGGGGCTGCGGCAGGCCGCGCGCGCCAGTAGTGCTCATGATACTGGTCAGGCTAAGGGCGCGCTGTGGAGCCAAAAGCGCCAAGCGCTGCGCAATCATGCCGCCCATCGACGCGCCAACAATGTGGGCCTGCGCTATACCCAGCCCATCCAGCACGCCCAGTGCGTCAGCAGCCATGTCTTGCAGGCTGTAAGGCGGCTTAATGGTGATGCCCAGGCGGTGCTTGAGCGCGGCCAGTAGTAAATTAGGTGCACGCAAATGGTCAAAGTGCTGCGACAGGCCAATGTCGCGGTTGTCAAAGCGAATCACTCGGTAGCCTGCAGCTACCAAGCTGTTAACCAAAGGCAGTGGCCACGCAATCAGCTGCATGCCTAGGCCCATGATCAGCAGCACCACTGGGCCTGCGCCACCCGTGTCTTCTACCTCTAATGAAATACCGTTTACTATTAATTTCATAGCTACCTAAGCAATAAATACTAGGACTACCGGCCTATTTGATACCTAAAACACTCTGTAGAAGGCACTTAGGGCACATGAGAGCCTGTTAATCGAGTGATTGCACCATCGCGTCCAGTAGTGCCTCAGCCGGCTGTGCGCCCGAGAGGACGATTTTATGGTTGAAGATAAAAAATGGCACCCCGGTGATGCCCAGTTCGCGCAGCTTGGCATCGTGTTGGGTGATGTGCTGCAGCGCAGTTGTGTCTTGCAGGCGGGCGATCACCGCCTCTACGGGGATGCCGCAGCGGGTGGCGATGCCGCCCAGCTCTGCATCGTCAGTTAAATCAGCGCCATCGCAAAAATAGGCCTGCATCATGGCCTCTTTGACTTGCGGCTGTTTGCCAAACTGCGCGGCTAAGTCAACCAAGGCGTGGGCTTTGATGGTGTTCGGTTGGCGGTCAATGCTGTCAAAAGCAAAGGCAATGTCTACGGCCTCGCCAGCAGTGCGCACGCGCTCGTACACCTCATGTGCGGGGCGGCCAAACTTGCGCTCTACATATTCTTCACGCGACATACCTTCGCTGGGCATATCAGGATTGAGCTGAAACGGCAACCACGTCATGGTGGGTGCTGGTGCGTTGGGGTATTCGTCAGCGTACAGCTCTAGCGCCTGCTCTAAGTGGCGCTTGCCAATATAGCACCATGGGCAGACGATGTCGCTGGCGATGTCGATGTGCAGTGCGCTCATGATGGCACTTGGTGTTTAAGCGCTGGGAACAAGATGACATCACGAATACTGGGGCTGTCGGTCAGCAGCATCATCAGGCGGTCAATGCCGATGCCGCAGCCACCGGTGGG
>JANOSN010000874.1:0-1900 GCA_031415895.1 Polaromonas sp.
GTTCCACTGGCTTTCGGGGTGAATGCCGATTTGCGCGCCATAGCCCACGGCGCTCATGGCCTGTGATTTGGTGAAAATTTCAGCGTCTTTGCCAATACCCACTTCAAGGTACTGGCTCCACAGGCCCAGCCCCATGAGCACGGCTTTAACTTCCATGGCCTTGGCAGACCCTGGCACCACAGCACGCAAGTTGTCACCCACCACTTTGGCAATGCTGGCGCGCACCGCCTGCGCACGCGATGCGTCGCCCCGCGCTTGCTCTTCAATCACGCGCTCTAGCATGCTGGCCACAAAGGTAACGCCTGCAGCTTTGATGGGCTGCAAGTCGCATGGGGCTAAAAAATGCGGCTGCGCAGGGTGGCGTGTTAACTCATCGCTATTGGCCAACACTGCATTGGTATTGCCAAGCTGCGGCAACGATTGCATAGCCTGCTGCACAGCGCGTGCAGGCTCTGGCAGCGCTAGTAAATCGGCGCTGGTGAGCGCAACTTTGGACAAGTCCAGCACAGCCTGCGGTGTGACTGCGCACAGCACCGGCCCAGTGCCTGGCATCCACACGCGGCCTACTAGCAGCGCACGGTGCGCATCAACAGGTAAAACGCTCTGTGGTGTCATGCTCGGTGGTCCCAAAGGTAGTTCTTAGTGATTCTAGTAATGAAAACAGCTTGTAGTCCAAGTATTTGTTACTCAAGCAGCTATCAAATTAATAGTGATGACTGTAAAGCTAAGTGTAGGTTAAACGCTAGCAAGCAAGGGGCCCATGGCGCGATAGGCAGTGCGCACAGCTTGCAGCTCAGCGCCGGTCAGCTTACACAACGGGCTGCGCACATGCAGCCAAGCATCGTCACCGATTTGTTCAGCCAGCATGGTTTTGTACACAGTGACAAAGTTCATGCCCGGCTGCACGCTCAGGATGGCCAGCAAGCTGTTCATCAACTGCGTGTCACCTGCAGACACTGCAGCGGGTGCGTCAATCACGCGGCGCAGCAGGCGCGGGGCGATGTTAGCCAAGCCATTGATCGACCCACTGCCGCCCACTAGCATGGCAGGTGCAATATGGGGCTCGGTGCCCACCAAGATGGACAACTGAGGGAATGCACGGGCCAGCGCCTGTGCGTGGGCCAAGTCCCCACTGCTGTCTTTGATGCCGATGATTTGGCCCGGATGGCGGCTCACCAGTTCAGCTACGGCGCTGTGGCTAAAGCCATACGTGCTCATGGCTGGAAAGTGGTATAGCACCAGTTTGAGCTTATCGTCGCCAATGCCCTGCACAGCACGGCTCACAGCGTCCACCACACCCGCATCGCGCGGCTGGTTAAAGTAAAACGGTGGCATCATCATTTGGCGGTGCACACCGTGGGCGCTAGCGTGGCGGCCCAGCTCGATCACATCGCCCAGCGCCAGCGCGGTGATAGTGACAATAATTTGGCCAGGCTGTACGCCACTGGCCAGCAGCGCCTCTAACGCGGCTTGGCGCTCGGCTACGGTAAACGCTGGGCCTTCGCCGGTGGTACCAAACAGCGTGATGCCGTCGCTGCCAGCGGCCAGCATGCGCTGCGCGTGGGCGATGGTGCGTGGCGCGTCAATCGACTGGTCGGCGTGCACCGCAATGAGCAAGGCAGGCCACAGGCCGTGGATAGCGGTAGAGGTTGTCAAAAGGTGTTCCT
This sequence comes from Polaromonas sp., assembly GCA_031415895.1. GTDB lineage: Bacteria > Pseudomonadota > Gammaproteobacteria > Burkholderiales > Burkholderiaceae_C > JAAFIP01. The sequence continues at coordinate 1,668 of JANOSN010000874.1, forward strand.
TGATGGGGTATGCGGCTGGCAGTAGGTGTTTAGACTCAAGTTTAGAATGAAAACGACCTGTAGTCCAAGTATTTATTGATCAAGCAGCTATTGAATTCATAGTGTCTAGCACATTAAAAAACCCGCTGACCTTACGGCTAGCGGGTTTTTTGGCTAAGCAGCTAGAGCAGCTGCCTAAGCTGAACAGGCCTAACGCTTGGCAATCGGCTGTACATCACGCTTGACCGAGCCGG
>JANOSN010000875.1:0-1719 GCA_031415895.1 Polaromonas sp.
GGCCACAACAAAGCCCACAGTGCTGCAAACAGTATTGCCGCCATCAACCCTGATGTGCAAGTGACCTGCATCACCCAACGCGCTGACGCGGCGCTGCTGGACAGCTTGGTGCAAAGTGCCGATGTCGTCATTGACTGCTGCGATAACTTTGCCACGCGCCACGCCATCAACACCGCCTGTGTAAAGTATAAAAAGCCTCTGGTCAGCGGCGCGGCCATTCGCTTTGATGGCCAAATCACCGTGTACGACAGCCGCGATGCTGCCTCGCCCTGCTACGCCTGCGTGTTTCCACCCGATAGCACCATAGAAGAAACCGCTTGCGCCACTATGGGGGTGTTTGCGCCCCTAGTGGGCATCATCGGCAGCATGCAGGCAGCTGAGGCGCTTAAATTAATCACCGGCGCAGGTCAGCCAATGACCGGGCGTTTGCAAATGCTCGATGGCCGCAGCATGCAATTCAATGAAATCCGCATGCCGCGCAATACACACTGCGCCGTGTGCGGCAACGCTTAGCTTGTCGTTATTAGTTTGATATTAGCTCGGTATCAAGCTGCTGCGCCGTGATGATGGTGATTTTAAAAACACCAAAGCGCCATGTTCGCTAGCCACCTCGTAGTGCACTGACCCTGGATGCGCTATTTGGTAATCGCCACACACAAAGGTCTGGCCGTTGATGCTGAGCTGTCCCTCTAAGATCATGCATTCTTCTGATCCATCGGCATGGTCATGCTCTGGTAAACGGCCACCGGGCAACAACTTGAGCAACCACGACAACGTTATGCCATCGTCGTGCAAAACTTTCACTTGAATTTTTTTGCTTAAACTGATCCAAGCATCCTCACGCATGATGCTGACGACTTTAACTGGTTCGGTAGTTTGCACCGTAGGCTCAGCCGCAATACGCTGCATCAATCGCATCTTAATAGACTGCGCCGCGTCAGGGCCCAGCAAATTGGCATGGGGTACCTGCAAAGCTTGCGCTAAAGTACCCACCCAAGCTGGGTTGAGCACAGTGTCTGCTACCTGTGGTGTAAGTGGCTGCGAAGTGCCGCTCATGGTCATATCCTTAATCTTCTACAGTTAAATCAGCTGCCATATCGGCGCCTAAGCGCTCTTGCAGCGCATCACGCATGCTTGTAAGCGCGCGGCGGATAGTGGTCTTCACGGTACCCAAGGGCGTTTGCAAATGGGTGCTGATCTCACTATGGGTCAGGCCTTGAAAAAAAGCCAAGCTGATCATTTGCCGTGCAGCAGGAGACACCTGTTGCAGCGCTGCATGTACGGCATGTTGTTGGTCCACGGCTTGCAAAATATCGCTGGGTGTGCCGGGCGCTTGAAGTTGCGCCAGTTCGTCGTCAGCCACATTGCTGTCAAAGTGCACCCAGCGCGCAGCCTGCTGGCGCCAAGCATCCAGCGCTTTGCTGCGTGCTATGGTCATCAGCCAAGCCAACACACTGCCACGTGTTGCATCAAAGCGATGGGCCTGGCTCCAAGCCATAAAAAATACGTCTTCAGTAACCTCTTGGGCCACGCCTTCATCTTTGACATAGCGCCGCACTACCGCATGCACGCGTTGCACCGTCTGGTCATACAGCACACTAAAAGCACGCTCAGCGTTTGTCCTAGATACCCCACTGCCCGATGGGCCTGGGGTACTGCATCTGGCCATAAGCTCCATACACTGCTGCAAAAAAGCATCGCCCGCCTGCGGCAGGGCGG
>JANOSN010000876.1:0-1032 GCA_031415895.1 Polaromonas sp.
GGTTTCGCGAAGAACGCGAAAGAAGACAAAAAATACCCAAAGTAGTGCTTGAATAGGTTGGAAGGATAAGTAATTTCATTTTTATTTAATTTTGCATTTTTTCGCGTCCTTCGCGAAACCTTAGCGCCCTTCGCGTCCGGATGTCCGGATGTCCGATTTCAAACCTAAACCCACAAACCAAGTTTAGAAAATATGAAAAACTTTCCTCTAGAACCCATAGAAAAAGCCCCCGTCGCAGAACTAAGGGCATTGCAACTCAAGCGCCTGCAGGCCACCCTGCGCCACGCCTACGCCAACTCGCCCGTCTACAAAGCCAAGTTTGACAAAGCCGGTGTGCACCCCGACGAGTGCGAGACGCTGCAAGACCTGGCCAAATTCCCTTTCACCACAAAAGCCGACCTGCGCGACAGTTACCCGTTTGGCATGTTTGCCGTACCGCGCGAGCAGTGCGTGCGTATCCATGCCTCTAGCGGCACCACAGGTAAACCTACCGTAGTGGGCTATACGCAAAATGATGTGGACATGTGGAGCGCCATGGTGGCCCGCAGTTTGCGCGCTGCCGGTGCGCAGCCGGGCGACATGGTACATGTGAGCTATGGCTACGGGCTGTTTACTGGTGGCCTAGGTGCGCACTATGGGGCGGAGAAGCTGGGCCTTACCGTTATCCCTTTTGGCGGCGGGCAAACTGAGCGGCAGGTGCAATTGATCATGGACTTTAAGCCGACCATCATCATGGTCACGCCCAGCTACATGCTGGCAATTGCGGATGAGCTAGACAAGCAAGGCATTGACCCGCGCAGCACTAGCCTGCGCATCGGCGTGTTTGGTGCCGAGCCGTGGACCAACGACATGCGCCGTGCGATAGAGCAGCGCATGAACATCAAGGCTGTCGACATCTACGGCCTGAGTGAAGTGATAGGCCCCGGTGTGGCCAACGAATGCATCGAGACGCAAGACGGCCCCACGATTTGGGAAGACCATTTTTACCCCGAGATTATTGACCCCGACACTGGCGAAGTGTTGCCATATGAC
>JANOSN010000877.1:0-1524 GCA_031415895.1 Polaromonas sp.
GCTTTGGGGCCATAGATGGTGCGGCTAGCAGTGTCGATAAAAAAATCACCGTCTTGGCCTGCTACGTTGCTAGGGGCTGCGTTGCCGCTGAGTAACCCTGTAGCCGCTGCTGGCGCGCCAGTAGGCCCGCCCAGTGCTAAGCTGGCCGTGGGCCATACGCCAATAGCCTTAGGGCCATACAAGCGGCCGGTGGCAGAGTCTAAAAAGTAATCGCCATCTGCGCCGATATAGGCTTGCGGTGCGCCCTTGCCGCTTAGCACGGGGCCTGCGGTTTGCAGCGCGGCAGCGCCGCTGTCATGCCCTTGGCCACCGCAGCCTGCTACACCTAGCGCCACTGCTAAGACGATGGCCCAAGCCCAGCGTACCAATCCACCAACACTTTGTTGATCAGCATTTTGCATAGCAATCTCCTTGTGCCCAAAACGGCGGTGGGCGGCCACACGGCAAACGATATAACTCACTGCATAACCTTTTGAGGAATGAATGATTACCTCAGTCACATTTGCATAATACTATTAAAAACATAGCTGTCCAAGCAATAAATACTTGGACTACAGCAGGTTTTTATTGGTAAACGTGTGTTCTGTAACGCTTTGCATTTAACTGCTGCGCCACACATGCCCTAGCGCGCCGCGCGCCGCGCCAATCACCAATTCATGGGATCTGGCCGCTGGGTAAACAAAGCACAGGGTGCAGCCCAGCGACACTTTGTCGGCAATCACCAAGCCTCGGGTTTGCGCCTCGTGCATGGCAATCGAGTCACGCACTAGGCTCAGGCCCACGCCAGAGCGCACCAGGTCGAGCATGGAGGCCTCTTGGTCGACCAAGGCGGCGCGTTTGGGGCTGATGCCCAGCGGGTCAAACACCTGTGCCAGCAAGCGGTGGTGGGCTGATGCGGGCGGGGTGGTGATCCACGGCAGCGCGGCCAGTGCGCGCCAGTCGCGGCCCTGCACCTGGGGGCCCCAGCCTGCGGGGGCAAGCACGCAGTAGGTAAACTGAGTGAGTGGTATTGCTATTAATTCAATAGCTGTTTGAGTAATAAATACTTGGACTACAAGGCTATTTGCTTGGTAATTGGTGCTTTCTGATGCCCCACCGGACAAACTTGGTGCAGGTGGGCGCAGTTCGTCAGTGGCGGCCAAATAAAAGCCTACATCCAGGTCGCCGTGGGCTACTTGTTGCAGCACTTGGCCGCTGATGGCTTGGCGCAGCTCGGTGTCTACCTGCGGGGCAAATTCGACCAAGTGTTTTAAAAATTCGCCCAATCGCGTGAACTCGGCTGCAACACCAATCTCAGCAACTGGACACAACAAGGCCCGATGAACGTCGGCGCCCGTTGCAATACCTTGGCCGCCAAGCTGGTAAAGCCAGGGTGGACGTGGACCTCCGGCAGCAAGCTCAAGACACTGAGGCGGGATTGGTCGAGCATCGGCAGCAAGCGGGCCAGCTCTTGCTCGATGCCTTCGATATGCAGGAGTTGCTTTGGTGAGATGGCAGGGGCACCTGTGTTCTGCATAGGCAGCC
>JANOSN010000878.1:0-1885 GCA_031415895.1 Polaromonas sp.
AAGTCTGTGTTATTTGCCGCATCCATAGCCCACACCGGCAGCCTGTCCATCGTATCAGCCAGCACATCAAAATAAGCTGCCACTGCAGCGATTTGTGCAGTGGTATTTTCTATCAAATTCATGTCTTGGCGAAAGCTCTCGCCGCCGGGCAGTGCACGCACGTACCAGCCAATGTGCTTGCGCGCAGAGCGCACGCCCATCACTTCGCCGTACAGGGTGTAGTGCTCTTGCAAATGTGCCAACAGCAAGCGGCGCACTTCGGCCACCAAGGGTGGTGCCAAATGCTCGCCAGTGGCTAGGTAATGCACTATCTCTCTAAAAATCCACGGCCGCCCTTGCGCCGCACGCCCTACCATCACAGCATCAGCGCCGGTGGCTTGCAATACAGCTAGGGCTTTCTCAGGGCTGGTGATATCACCGTTGGCCACCACTGGAATACTCAGCGCAGCTTTCACTGCAGTAATGGTGTCGTATTCGGCCAGCCCCTTGTAGCCCTGCTCGCGTGTGCGGCCATGGATGGTCAGCATTTGAATGCCGGCTGACTGCGCAGCTAATGCAATCGACAGCGCATTTTTATGCGTCTGGCACCAGCCTGTGCGCATTTTTAAAGTGACAGGCACGTTGTGCTGCTGTGCGGCTTGCACAACCGCATCAATAATTTCCAGCGCTAGCGTCTCGTCTTGCATCAGCGCAGAGCCTGCCCATTTGTTGCACACCTTTTTAGCCGGACAACCCATATTGATGTCAATAATTTGCGCGCCTTGGCCGATGTTGTGCCGCGTGGCCTCGGCCATCATGTGCGCGTCTGTGCCTGCAATCTGCACTGCAATCGGGTTAGTCTCACCATCGTGGTTGGCACGGCGCGATGTTTTCAGGCTGTGCCATAAGTCTTTGCGCGATGTCACCATTTCACTCACAGCGTAACCAGCGCCCAGTGATTTGCACAGCTGACGAAACGGCCTGTCAGTTACGCCAGCCATGGGGGCTGCGAATACATTGTTGGGCACCGTGATAGGGCCAATAGCAACAGGGGATAACATAGTAGACAGCACAAAAACAACTTAAAAGTAGCTTACATTTTCTGAAATTCAAGGGCATGCCCTAGCGGCAAACTGCTTAAAAATGAGGCACGAGTATACTCCTTCAGCATGCCAGATTGGATAAATCAATTGCTACAAATGCTTGCCCTACCCCAACTGGGACTGAGCACAGTATTTGTAGTGTCTTTCATATCCGCTACTCTGTTGCCCCTAGGCTCAGAGCCTGTGGTCTTTGGCCTAGTCAAGCTTAACCCCACTTTATTTTGGCCCGCAATTTTGGTGGCAACTGCAGGCAACACCTTAGGCGGCGCACTCGACTGGTGGCTGGGCTTTGGCGCGCACAAAGCAGTAGACAAGTATAAAGGCCACACAACACACCTTAAAGCGCTTGCCTGGCTTGAAAAATTTGGGCCTAAAGCTTGCCTGCTAGCTTGGCTGCCAGGCATTGGTGACCCTTTGTGTGCGGCGGCAGGTTGGTTGAAATTTCCGTTTTGGCCCTGCCTTGTATATATGGCGATAGGTAAATTTTTGCGCTATGTCACCATGACGGCGGGCCTTTTGTGGATTTTCCCTGGCCACTGGCAAGGCTATTTTTAATTAAATATCGAAATTAATTGGACGTAAAAAAACCCAAAGATTTGCATCTTTGGGTTTTTGAGGGCTGGAGCTTACTGTTTAAGGCTTGCTTGCCGTTGGGAAAGGCCATGCAGCCTGCGGATTCAGAGTAGTCTGAGCAGCAGGGGCAGCGGCAGCGGGTGCTTTCGCAGCTTTCGCAGCAGGCTTTTTCGCGGCTTTCTTTGCAGCAGGCTTTTTAACAGCAGGCTTCTTAGCGGCTACTTTTTTTT
>JANOSN010000879.1:0-1829 GCA_031415895.1 Polaromonas sp.
CATTGAAAACTTCAATCATTCTTTTTGTTTTTATTCAATTTAAAATTTTTTGTATTCTTTTTCTTCCTTTCGCGTCCTTCGCGCAACCTTAGCGCACTTCGCGTCCGGTAATTCGGTATTCATAGTCCTCAGACAATTTACTTAGCCGCTGCAACGGTAACCAAAGCAGGGCGCAGCACGCGCTCGGCGATGGTGTAGCCTTTTTGCAGCACTGATACCACCGTATTGGCTTCCTGCTCAGAGGGCACCATCGAGATGGCTTGGTGTTTGTGCGCGTCGAATTTTTCGCCTGCCGGTGGGTCAATCGCCATGACTTTATTGCGCTCTAGGGCGCTGGTCAGCTGGCGCAAGGTGGCCTCAGCGCCTTCGCGGATTTGCTCTAAAGTGGCGTCTTTTATAGCCAGGCCCGCGACTAGCGAATCTGCCACGGGCAGCAAACTTTCAGCAAAGCTTTCTACGCCGAATTTGCGGGCTTTGGAGACATCATCTTCTGCGCGGCGGCGGGCGTTTTGTACTTCGGCTTGGCCGCGTACATACTGATCTTGCAGGTCGGCCACTTTGGCTTTTAGGGTGGCTACCTCGGCTAGCGCTACGGTGAGCTCATCGACGGCCTCAGATTCGTTGGCAGCTAGGGCAGCCTCAATTTCTTCGGGCGATGCGTCGGCGGGCACGCCAGCGGCCTTGGCGCGCTGGGCTAAATGTTCAGCGGCTTTAGCCTCAGCGGTTTTAGCGCCATCGTCAGTTTGCGATGCGGGATTGGCATCGGGTTTATGGTTTTCAGACATAGTCAAAAATTAACAAACAAAAAAGATCATGCCTTGCAAATGGGCGCATTTTTAAGGATTTCAAGGGGTGAACAGCTGGGTTGTGCAAAAAATCGCACATCTCTGGCCAAAAGAAAAGCCAAGCTATGTAAGCAATATTATAAAACGCTACAAACTGAAAACGGCTTCAAACTTTAGGCGCTTGCTGTGCCAGGGCCTCTTTTTTGAGCAAATGACAGCACGGCTGCCGCCGTCAGCATGCCTGCACCAGTGGCCATGGCGGCGTTCAAGCCGTAGTGGTCGGCTATCCAGCCTGCTGCTACCGGGCCTAGGGCTTGGCCAATAGCGAAAATAAAAGTGAACAAATTCATGGTTTTAGCCCACAGGCTGGGCGGCAAGGTACTGCGCGCTAGTGCCAGCATGGCGCCGGGCACCATAAAAAACGAGCCACCCACTAGTACGGCAGACGCTAGTAAGCCCGCCAAGTTGTTGGCAAATATGGGCAAGGCCGTGCCCAATGCGGTGCACATGCAGGCTGCAGCGAAGGTGTGCGTGGGCCACCAGCGCGACATTACGCCGCGCCACACATAGCCCGAGGCCATAGAGGCAGTGCCCAGCACCAGCCAGACGGCAGTAGTGGTCTCGACACCTAAACGCATATCTCGCAGCCATGCAACAACAAAAGTGAGGTAAACGATATAGCCTGCACCGTAGACAAAATAGGCCGTCAAAATGGGCGCGTAATGCTTCCAGTTGAGCTTTTCATTGATGCTGGAGGTTTGCGCTGCAGATTGCTGGTTAATGCGCAGGGCGAGCTTGCTAGGCCACAGCGAAAACGCTAACCCTGCCATGCCCAGTACCAGCCAGCCCGCAGCCCAAGACCACATGCCGCTGAGTATTGGGAACAATAACAAACCCGACAAGACGATACCTAGCCCACCGCCTGCGTAATACACCGCAATAGCCGCCGCAGCTCGGCCAGAGTCTTGGCTGTAATAGGCCGCTACCAATGCACCCCCGCAGGCGAACACCCAGGCCGAGCCCACGCCCGACACAAAGCGCCAC
>JANOSN010000880.1:0-2095 GCA_031415895.1 Polaromonas sp.
GCACCGCTACATTGCCCCACTCCATGCCAGTGTTGGCACCGCATTCGATAAAGTGAATACGTGACACGCTGGGCAGGCGCATCAAATCGTCCATCGTAAACACCATGGGGCGTTGAAGCATCGTCTCATCACTGCCGTTGACCATCAGGCGGTGCTTATCGGGCTCAATGTCCCACCAGCCTTGGTGGTGCCGCTCAAAATGCAAACCGCTAGGCGTGATGATGCCAAACAAGCCCTGCAGTGGTGCAAAGCTGACGCCCGATTGGCTCACACGCGTGAGGCCCGGGCTTTCGCGGCGCTGCAGGTTCTTCTCGTGCACGCTAGGCACGCCATAGCCGCGCGCGGCCACGCCTTGGCCTAGGGCTTTGGTGTGGTCTGGCAAATTAACAATGTTGGTATCGTCTGCAGCCTGCGCACGCGATGCACTCACACCTGCCACAGCAGCCGCTACAGCCGAGCCGAAAGCCCCCGCCATAAAACCACGCCGCCCACCGTGCACTGCCTTAATTTGGTCACGGCTTAAAAAGCTCTCGGGCGCGGGTTGCAAAAATCGGTTAGTTCGCATGGTTTAAAAAGCTTTAGAGTTTTGAGCGGGAGTGGATGGGCTAATGCAGGTTTTTTGCGTGCTTATTTGCACCAGTTCAAGCACGCGCTAACAGGCGCTCGCTAACCGGCATTTGCGGCGCGTCGTCCATTTCAATGGCAATTTGCGAGCACACGCTGCGACACAACGTAAGAGCTTTTTCGCTTTGCACGCGGTAGATCACCTGCGTGCCCTCTTTGCGTTTGGCTAGCACACCGCTGCGGTACATCACGGCCAAGTGCTGGCTCAGGTTAGGCTGGGTGGTGTCAATTTTTTGCAGCATCTGCGTGACTGACTGCTCGCCATCGCACAGCGCGTTGAGGATGCGCAGGCGCATGGGTGTGCCCAGCAGGGTAAACAGCTCGGCCGCCAGCTCAAACACGCGCTGCGCTTGCAGTGCGTCGTCGTCTTGAACTAAGGTAAGTGGTGGGGGCATGGCGCAAACATCTTTATATAAGCAATTACTTATGTTAAAGGTTTATTTGCAGCATTTGCCTAGGGTTTACGCTGTACAACGCAATAGACACCCCAAGCACAGGATGGCTATATGCTATTAATTATATAGCTGCCTGAGCAATAAATACTTGGACTACAAGCCAATATAGGCACCAAATGAGGTGCCTGGCAGTGCTAATCGTCGTGTTTGTTCTTTTTGTGTTTATTTTTATGCTTACCGTGGCCGTCTTCGTAACCACTTGAGTATTCGTTACGTACAAAGTAAACAGGTTGGCCGCAGGCGTTGTACTTGTAGCAGTGCTTGTCCCACTTTTTGGCATGTCCCGGTGGCACATGCATATAGATAGGTTGCCGCTGCACTAGCACGGGTTGTGACACCACGACTACGGGCTGGGTAATGATCACTGGCTGCGGGTAGATAACTGGCGGGGGTGGCCTTGTGCCTACCTCTACCCGTCCGTATACACCGGGCTTTAGTACACCACCCACGCTGATATTTACATCGGTTTGCGCATGGCTCAGGCTAGCAGATGTGAGAATGGCCAATGCGGCGCAAAAACGCAGCGCTGTATTTGTTATTTGCATAATTACTTTCTGAATGTTGACCCACCTACAACGCACCAGCGCAGTATTGGCTTACGTGTCAAAATGAAACATGCTACGAAACGTATACACCGGCTTGTTTTTTGCTGATTAAGATGCAATCGCATCACGAACCTGCTGCAACGCTGCCGGATCATCCATGGTAGCTAAGTCACCCGTGTCACGGCCCTCGCACACGGCCTGAATGGCGCGGCGCAGCATTTTGCCACTGCGGGTTTTGGGCAGCAAGGTGACAAAGCGCACCCGCGCTGGGCGGGCTACTGCGCCTAGCTGCTCGTCTACCAGCTTCATCACTTCGCCCTCCAGCTTAAGCTTGTCTGCCTCGGTGGCCGTTAAGCTGGTGTCTTTCACCACTGCAAAGGCCATCGCCACTTGGCCCTTTAGCGCATCGGCCACACCCACCACGGCCACCTCGGCAATATTGGGGTGCGATGCAATGCTTTCTTCAATCTC
>JANOSN010000881.1:0-14541 GCA_031415895.1 Polaromonas sp.
GACGCCGCAGTTAAGCACTGTACAGCCGGAATAGGTATTTGGCAGTGGGCCAGCAATGACTACAGCGACGAGCCAGATGTTGTGATGGCGTGCTGCGGCGATGTGCCAACGCTTGAAACTCTGGCAGCGGTCGAGTTGTTACATGGCTATTTTCCCGAGATAAAAATACGGACGATTAATGTCGTCAATCTGATGAAGTTACAACCGCACAACGAGCATCCGCATGGCTTGAGTGATACAGAATTCGACTTGCTTTTTACTACTAATAAACCAATCATCTTTGCATTTCACGGCTATCCACCGCTGATCCATCGTCTGACCTATCGGCGCACCAATCACCACAACCTGCATGTGCGCGGCTACAAAGAAGAGGGCACTACTACAACGCCCTTTGACATGGTTGTGCTTAATAACCTAGATCGATTTCACCTCGCTGCTGCAGCTATCGACCGGTTGCCCCATCTGGGTTTACGCGCAGTTCGCATTCAAGAAGAAATACAAACCAAGCTCATAGAGCACAAAACCTACATCAACCTGCATGGCGAAGACATGCCAGAAATCCGCGACTGGAAATGGACTGGTGGTTGGGGGTCTTGATGTGTATACGTCTACCAATATCATCTTCTATTGTGGATAAATTTGATCAAGCCATGTCCCTCTACTGCGAGGTGCCTGTGATTCACGCTGAATCCATATTTATTGATTAATCGCAACGTTGGTTTTCGCTTCGACAAGTAACCTCACTCTAATGCAAAAGTATATTCATATTGCTTAGCTGACATAGCAATCACACGTTAATCTGGAGTAGAAAATATGCCCACTTCAAATTCAGCAGCACTACCGAGTTTAAATGAAACAGCCACTGCGCCTGTCACGGTGCAAAAGTCTAGCGCACTTCCTTTGAGCCTTTTAGTAGCTTTAGTGGTTGGATCAATCATTGGTAGCGGTATTTTTGGTATTCCGCAAAATATGGCGGCAGGTGCAGGTGCTGGTGCAATTTTGATAGGCTGGACTATCACTGGTGTTGGCATGCTAATGTTGGCGCGTGTATACCAAATGCTGGCAGTTCGAAAACCAGAATTAGACAATGGAGTCTATGCCTACGCCCGCGCTTTGTCTGGTGATTATGTAGGCTTTAACTCGGCATGGGGTTACTGGATTAGCGCTTGGATCGGTAATGTAGGTTATTTAGTTGCCGCATTTGCAGCGCTGGGTTATTTCTTTCCTGCTTTCGGAGACGGTAATACGCAAGCTGCCATTATCGTTGCCTCAGTAGTAGTGTGGATTGTTCATGTGTTGGTGCTGCGTGGCATTCAGGGTGCTACGGTGTTGAATGCAGTAGTCACTATTGCCAAAGTAGTTCCATTGCTGTTGTTTATTGTCCTGGTCGCTATGGCATTTCAAGTTAAAACTTTTCAGCTTGATTTTTGGGGTGATGCCAAGCTTGGTTCAGTGCTGGATCAAGTCAGAAGCACCATGCTAGTAACTGTTTGGGTATTCATTGGCATAGAAGGGGCTAGCGTGTATTCAGCCCGCGCGCAGAACCGTGCTGATGTAGGGCGGGCTACAGTGATTGGTTTCTTAATTTGTTTGTTTTTGCTGATGAGCGTGTCATTGATGTCCTTGGGCATCTACTCGCAACCAGAGTTAGCTGCGTTAAAAAATCCCTCTATGGCTGCGGTGCTAGAAAAAGCTGTTGGTAGCTGGGGTGCTATCGTGATCTACATCGGGCTCATCATCTCAGTGGGCGGCGGATTTTTAGCGTGGACGTTGCTGGCAGCTGAATCACTTTTTACACCTGCTAAAGGCGGTGTCATGCCAACTTGGCTAGCAAAGAAAAATAATAATGATGTACCGGCGAATGCTTTATGGCTAACCAGCGGCATGGTGCAACTATTTTTAGTGGTTACGCTATTTTCTAAGGCTTCTTATTTAGCCTTGATCTCGCTGTCTACAGCCATGATTTTGCTGCCTTATCTGTTCAGCGCTGTCTACGGCTTGTCCATAGCATGGCGCGGCGAAGGGGAAAGTAGTGCCAAGCACCCCAGTGATACGCCAGTGGCAGCGATTGCAGCGATTTATTGTGTGTGGCTGCTGTATGCAGCCGGGTTGAAGTATTTACTGTTGAGTGCGTTACTGTATGCAGCAGGCGCTGGGGTTTACGCAGTAGCTAAAAGGCAGCATACACAACGTGCGTTTACAGGTCAAGAATGGCTATGGTTAGTAGCGATATGTGGGTTGGCTGTTGTAGCTGCCACCATGCTGGCAACTGGACGTCTGACATTGTGAAACGACTGGACCTGAACAGCGACGAAACCATCCAAACCACAGACTGTGGAGAAAGCGTAATGGCCATGCCTAAAGGTTTATTTTCAGAAGTAGGGCGATTGCGTAAAGTGCTAGTGTGCAGACCCGGTTTGGCCCAAAAACGGTTAACACCAGCTAACTGCAAAGATCTTTTGTTTGACGATGTACTTTGGGTAGCTCAGGCTAGAAATGACCACGATGCTTTTACCAGCGCGATGGTCGAACGGGGTATAGAAGTATTGGAATTGCATGATTTACTAGCAACCACTGTGAGCAACCCATTGGCGCTTTCATGGTTGTTAGACCGCAAACTGGGACACAATTTAATTGACGCTGATGCAGGTGCGCAATTACGCCGCTGGTTTGAAACGATGCCTGCACCTAAGCTGGCAGAGCGCTTAATAGGCGGCGTGGCCCGCGCAGACTTACCCTTTGAACCTAACGGTTTGGTGGCCAGTTGCGCTAATGCTGCGGATTTGTTGACAGCGCCATTGCCCAATAGCTTGTTTACACGGGATAGTAGCTGTTGGATAGGCGATGCCGTGGTGTTGTGCCCGATGTACTGGCCAGCACGTCAGCAAGAGACTCTGCTGATGGCTGCTATATACCGGTTTCACCCCGCATTTTCAGCCTCAGCAGACCGTGAAGCTAAAGAGTTGTGGGGTGATCCAGACCAGTCCAACGGCCTAGCCACGCTAGAAGGAGGTGACGTCATGCCACTAGGCAATGGCGTAGTGTTAGTCGGCATGGGCGAGCGATCATCGCCGCAAGGTGTTAGCCAGTTGGCACTGAGCTTATTCGCATGTGGCGCAGCCACCCAGGTGTTAGCTGCGCAGCTACCTAAATCGCGCGGTGCCATGCATATGGATACTGTGCTGACTTTTTGTGATGCCGACTTGGTGACGATATTCCCAGATGTGGTTGATGCTGTACGCGTACACAGCCTGCGCCCAGGCATGAAGGAGTCAAGCTTGGATGTGCGCACGGAGGACAAACCATTTTTGCAAGTGCTGGCTGATGCTATGGGACTTGTGAAATTGCGCATTGTTGCCACTGGTGGCGATGCTTACGAAGCCGAACGTGAGCAGTGGGACGATGGCAACAACTTACTCGCCCTCGCACCGGGCGTGGTGATGGCCTACAACCGCAATACCTACACCAATACATTGCTGCGCAAAGCTGGTGTCGAGGTTATCACCATCCCAAGTGGCGAACTCGGTCGTGGTCGTGGTGGTAGCCATTGCATGTCTTGCCCGATTGAACGCGACCCTTTGTAATAGCTTAGTCGTAGCTTAACCTTTCTACCTATGGACGTGCCATGAGCTTTAACCTACGTAATCGCAGCTTATTAGATTTAAAAGATTTTGCCCCTCGCGATATTCGATTTTTAATTGACTTAGCGTCTGAACTAAAACGATCTAAGTATGTTGGTAATGAGTACCCGCAGTTAAAAGGAAAAAATATTGCCTTGATTTTTGAAAAAGCCTCTACCAGAACTCGCTGTGCCTTTGAAGTAGCTGTGCATGACCAGGGAGGACACGTTACATACTTGGAATCTGGCGGGTCACAGATGGGTCACAAAGAGTCGCTTAAGGACACTGCTAGGGTATTAGGCAGGCTGTATGACGGCATTGAATACCGGGGTTTTCACCAAAGCGTCGTGCAAGAAATTGCCCAGTTTTCTCACGTCCCAGTTTGGAATGGCTTGACCGATGAGGCGCACCCCACACAAATACTTGCTGATCTGCTGACTATGCAAGAATTTGGTGAAAAACCTTTGCATGAGCTGTCGTTTTGTTATCTAGGTGATGCCAGCTTTAACATGGGCTGTTCGCTGTTGGTGGGTGGCACGCAAATGGGCATGGATGTTCGCATCTCCGCACCCATTAGTTTGCTACCACCGCAAGACTTAATTGCGCAGATGCGTCAGCTGGCGCACACTACAGGTGCGCAAATCACGATAGAAACTGACCCAGTCAAGGCGGTGTTGGGTGTTGACTTTATCTACACCGATGTTTGGGTGTCGATGGGTGAGCCTGACGAGGTTTGGAAGCAGCGTATTGATCTACTCTTACCTTATCAAGTGACAACAGCGTTGATGCAAGCTAGTGGTAAAGCACGTACGCGGTTTATGCATTGTCTGCCCGCTTTTCACAATCTTGAAACTGAGGTGGGTAGAGAAATTCACGAAAAATTTGGACTCAAAGAAATAGAGGTGACTGACGAGGTTTTTGAGTCAGATGCATCCATTGTTTTTACACAGGCTGAAAACCGTATGCATACCATCAAAGCAGTGCTGGTAGCAACTTTGGCATGAAAATCGTTGTAGCCTTGGGTGGCAATGCTTTACTGCGTCGCGGACAACCGATGACTGCTGAAAACCAATTGGGTAATATTCGCATTGCCGCAACCCAGTTAGCGCGCCTTGCTGCAAGTCATCAATTGGTTATTACGCACGGCAACGGCCCACAAATAGGCTTATTGGCACTTCAGTCTGCTGCGTACACTGCGAGCGAGACATATCCGTTGGATGTTCTTGGCGCACAAACCGACGGCATGATTGGCTATCTGCTTGAACAAGAACTGGCTAATCAGCTACCAGCTAATTGCAACGTAAGCACGTTGCTGACGCGGGTTGAGGTAGATGCCAAAGATATAGCTTTTCAAAATCCCAGTAAACCTATTGGCCCTGTGTATACGTTACAAGAGTCCGAGCAAGTTGCCGCCAACAAGCTTTGGCGCATGGCCCCAGATGGCAAAGCATTTCGACGTGTGGTAGCGTCTCCCCAACCACTGCGCGTGCTGAGTCTTGAGTCTATTAAATGGCTGCTTGAACATGGCGTGCTCGTCATAGCTGCAGGGGGCGGAGGCATTCCGGTGGCCCGAGGCACTGATGGCCACACACTGCACGGCGTTGAGGCAGTCATCGATAAAGATCTGTGTAGCGGTCTGCTAGCACGCGAACTTGAGGTGGACTGCTTGGTCATAGTGACAGATGTAGCGGCGGAATACCTTGACTGGGGTTTACCAAGCCAACGAGCTATTGGAAAAATAACCCCCGAAGCGCTCAAACAGCACCATTTTGCCGCCGGATCGATGGGGCCAAAAGTGCAGGCAGCGGTCGAATTTGCGGTGACCACAGGAAAAACCGCTGTTATTGGCTCGCTAGATCAGATAGAGGCCATGCTCTCAGGTGACGCGGGTACACAAGTTTGTTCAGCAAAATGATTGCTCAGTTTGTCGATAATTCTAAAAAAGACTCATGATTTCTTAAGACGCGACTTTTTGAATGGCGCTGCTTTCCTGAAAATGTTCATCTACAGTTTCATTAAACTCTTTTATTTCTGCTGGGTAGTAAGGCATCCGCGGTAGCTCAAAAGCTACTAACTCATCCTGCACATCCTGCGCAGATGAAGGACTGGTTTCTTTATTCAAAGCTAAACGCAAGGCTTCTTGCGACATGAATAGTGCAGCGCAGTTTATTTGTGACATGGTAATCTTTCTCAATGTGGGTTTGTTTTAGGCAAGCTGAAACGCTAAAGCGTTTGTGCGGCCAATGAATTGCGTGTTGGCAGAAAATAATCTAGAGGACGGGCTTTAAATCGTTGCCAGACTGCGAAACGGATACGGGCGCGATCAACATTGTTAATATTGTGAGCTGACAGTGCTACACGAAATGCGCAATAAAAACTAACTGCAATATTCAGCAACCCTGTCAAAGGGATTGCAGCTACGCACCACCAGAATGCAGTCTCATTAAGCACCCCTAAACCAAGGGATACAGCTGCAGCCGTAAGCTGACCCGTAGATAGGGTGACATGTCTTACTTCTATACCTAAACCAAAAAAAGTAGCAAAAGCTGGTATCAGTCCCAGCATTAAACCTAAACTTACGTTTGAAGCAAAACCGGAAATGTTTGTTCGCCAAAAACGTGACCAACGTACTGCACGTTCGCGACCTAAAAATTGAGTAATGCGTGGGTTGTATCGAATTGCAGACCCTAACCGATGTAATACAAACCAGTTTTCAAACCAACCAGCGACCATGCTGGAACTAAATAATAGCAATCCCGTAAAAGCTGCAAAAATCGCAGTAGGGCCTAAGAGTGTGAGCGACTGCAATACGTAGATAGCTTCTTTAGAATTCAATACAGGCGCCCCGATGAAATGCTGCACAAACGCACTAAGACCCATTACACAAGGCACTACCAAAGCTAAATTACCTACTACGGCTGCCACTTGGGAGCGCACTAAGTGGGTGACCTCGTCTACAAATTCATGGATTGCACTGTCGGTGTCAATATTCTTGAGCTTCGCTGCCATTGCAGGCGCCGTCATAGCTGGCTGCTTTGTTGCAACTGTCCAATGTAAAAGTTGAATGGCTAAAAACGTCACCGCATAATTAATGCTGGCTGCTAAACCCTCCCAAAATATCGACATGCTCAGACTAAGCAAAACACACTTTACAAGCGTAGTAATAGACATGATGGCACCGCCACCAGCAGCTTTTCCTAACATGGTTGTGTAAGCTGCAGCATCGCGGGTGATGTAGTGTTCGCCAACCTCAGCACTGCGTTCTGCAATCTTCGAGGCAAGCAATGATGAGTTATCTTTTAATAATGCACGAACACTACGTTGTTCAACTGATATTACCGCTAGCCGTGACAGTAGCTTTTGGCTGCTGATAAGCGGTTTTTGAGACAATAAGCAGTCTATCAGTTCACGAATGCGGATAATACGTTTGCGCATTTCTCTAAGTTTGAATACTAGTCCAACAGAGACGCCATGCTCTTGTAGATGGGTGGTGACCTCTGATGTGACTTGGCGGCAAAGCTCTAGACGATTTCGCAAATTTTGTGCGTACTCATCAGCTCGTTTTGCATCATAAGGTGTCGCCATATACACGCTGCGAAATAAGTCAGCATCTGCGGCTATGGAATGGAAGGGCCTCGTTTTTAGGCCAGGTGCGTCCATACGCAGGCGAACCTCTGGCGCAAACCCAATTGAGCGGACTCGGCCTGCACAATACGTAATTGCATCAAGAATTTCATGCTGCCACATACTTAAACTGCTTTCGCTCGATGGTAAGTTCATGAGCGTATAAATACGTTCTAACGTCACTTCATCAAGGGCTATGATCCAAGCCGCATCAGCAGGATGGTGTATTGCTAGTTCAAACAATTCACTTGCATCACTGGTTTCTGGCGTTGCGGGCAATATTCTTTGGCTAATGCGGTGTACTAGTTCGCTCAGAAAAGCCGGGTGAGAAGCAAACCCTAAATCAGCTAGTAAAGTTGTGATGTCAATAGTTTCGGCTAAGAGCTGCCAGTAACTTTTGAATCGTTCTCGCAAATCATCGTTGTCATCTAGTACATCTAACATTTCGATCACACGCTGCACACTAAGGGCAGGTGATGAACCGTCACTGCGGATCCAGCTGACTAGATTAATCAGCTGTAGATGCCGCTGGGCTAAGGAATATTTAGCATTAATTAAATGCAGTACATCCGCAGCTGTGACAGAAGTTGACGCATCGACTCGGGCCACTTTTCGGTTATGGGGTTTAAGCGATCTGAACTACGCCAGATTCGTCAATGTGTCGTGCTCTCCCAAGCCGATGGGCCTGCCTGCAGTGATCGAAGCGGCCATGGCAAACATCCTAACCATCTTGCTATTTGGTGCATCCCAATACTCAGCAGTGTTGGGCAAAAATTTGAGCAGCACCAAATTAGTTGAATCTGAGCCTTCAGGAAACCAAGGTTTAGCAAACATGGTCCACAAGCGTTTTATGCGTTCTGCGTCAATGCTAAGTTCACCCCGTCCTGACATGGATACATAAGTGCCGCTACCTTCTTCGCTAAAACTTAAATTCATATTATTCAAAGAGTGTATTTTTTCAGAGTTTTTATCCGTGAAAAACCACAACGCTCCTTCATTGTCCATCTCGAGCACAGACATCGGCCTACTAACTAGTGCGTTGTGCGTGTTGGTGCTAGTAAGCATACCGATCGACATATCTTTAATCAATTCACATAATTTTCTAAGATCTGGGTTCGTTTGATCTGCGGTCTTCATAAAATTTAATTCCTTGAGTCAATATGCAGGCAAAAAATAATTAGCCCAAATAATATTTTCAGCTAAGTGATGCTGTAAAAATGTCGGTTGGTGCAGATGTTGTTTGTAGGAAAACAGCTTGTCTACTGTCTCTAAAAGTCGCGACTTTAGTAGAGTTATTGCCACCACGGAGTAGAAACAACATAATAAATATTTAAGCCGCGTGGAGTTAATAGTGCTATGCATGAAGGCCAATATGATTGAAATTCGTAAAGGACAAGCCACCCCACAATTGGGACGCAGCGAATTCAGCTTACGCTACCGAGCCTTTTTTGGTGACCCTGCTTATGAAAGAGAAGAGCCATCCATAGCACGACTAGAAGAGATTGCCTGGCAGGCTTATATCGAAGGCCGCAAAGCGCCGTATAGCCATAAAGCTGGTCCAAATTATGCAAATCCTGACTACGAATTATCTGATGATTGGGTATTTACTAAACAGCGGCTAGATGATGCCCAAGTGCTATGGGGCGAACCTACGAGCCCATCCAAGGTATTGCTCATTTGCGGTTCGGCACGCAATGATGGCACGTGCCCGGGTGAAATGTCTAAGTCGTATCGCATGGTGGGCATTGCCAACGAGATACTTAAGGAGAAAGATATTGAGACAGAAGTGCTTGACTTGAGCCTGATTACATCTGAATATGGTCTTAATATTCACCCTTGCAAAGGGTGCGCATCTACCGCTATGCCTCTTTGCCACTGGCCTTGTAGTTGTTATCCACACCATTCGCTCAATCAAACTAATGACTGGATGGCCAAAATATATGAGATGTGGGTATCTGCACACGCTGTCATCATCGTCACTCCAGTCTATTGGTACCAAAGCCCTAGCCCACTCAAGCTGATGATTGACCGCCTAGTGTGTGCTGATGGTGGCAATCCAGACCCAACATCCACGATGGGTAAAAAAGTTGCTCTGGCTAAAGAGATTGAAATGTCGGGCTGGAACTTTCCTAAGCATTTAGCTGGACGCGCCTATGGCTTGGTAGTGCATGGCGATGTAGCTGGTATTGAGGGATCGCGCCGCGCTTTATCAGAATGGCTTGATTGGATGGGTTTTATTGATTCAGGTGCGCTGTCACGACTTGACCGATATATTGGTTATTTTGAACCTTATGCAAATAGTCATGAGTCATTAGATAGGGATACGCAAGTACAAGAGGAGGTACGTAATGTAGCGCGGGCTGTATCTCATGCAGTGCGAGAGCTGCGCTCAGGTCGCTTGCAAACAGTACAACCCAACCTCATCAACCCACGACCTAAGTAAAACTGATTTAGGTTGCCATAACAAGGCTTCAATGGTGAGAATACAAGTTACTGTACCCGACGTTCAATCGTAATTTCTTCAACCTCAACCCGTCGATTGGGTCCGAGGCACCGAATAAGATCGGTCATTTTTTTATCTGTACAAAAAACTAATGGACTAGACGCACCTTTTCCTGTCGCTGTCATACGCATAGCGGCGACCCCTCGGCTTGCTAAATAATTCTTAACTGCATCGGCACGCTTTTGTGACAAATTTAGATTGTTGACATCTGATCCAAGACGGTCGGTATGTCCAGAGATCACAATGTTACTAACATCAATATTTTTGACCAGTGCGTCAGCTACATCGTCCAGCACAAGTATTGGGGTTTGTAGTAGGGCGCTATTGGGGGCAAACAACTTTTTTGCAGCGATGGTTGTACGCTCAATTCTTGCTGCGACTGGTAACTGTGCTGTGAGCACTGTTGATTCTGTTGACAGTGCTAGCACCGGTACAGAGGACTGCGCTACAGGACTAGGTGCGCTATATGCAGGTGCCGGTGCAACGCGTGCGGCAGGGGCGGTCACTTTTTCAAATGCATAGGTCAGGGCAACGCTTGCGATGTCTGTGTTTGCACGATTAAAACTAAAGTCGTTACCGCGCAGGTAAGCTCGATTGCGGCGTATATCGGCTTGCATGCCCCATTGTTCGTTAAATGAAAATTGAAATCCGCCGCCAGCAACTATATAAGGTGATGTACTTGTCTTTTGTCCCGTGGAGCCAGTAAATTTATCTTGCTGGATACCCACGCCAACCAATAGCATAGGACGAAAACGTGAACGCGAGAACATATACAGTGCGTCTAATCCCAATGCAGTTTGCTCATAGCGATTAGCACCATCGTTTGCCCGAGCCAGATTCAACCCTAGTTGCATATCCCAACTTTGCGACACGTGTCTACCAAAGCGCAATCCGCCACCAGTAATGCGGCGATCAGTACCAAAGTCTTTATCTGGACTGATTAGACTAATGCTGGGTGCGATGTAGGCCGACATGTCAAATGTTTTAGCCGCACCTTCAGCATAAGTAGCGACCTGTGCTAGCGCCGTGCTAGCGGACATACTTGCAATTAAAGACCAAGCAATGGCAATAGTTTTTTTTATCTTTTTCATATCATTTTTTGCAGTAAACGGGGCGAACAATTATCTTGCTCTGTTCATCAATAAGTGGGGCTTGAATGATGGACTTTTTGATGACAAGGCATTCATTTTTAGAAGAAAACGGTCTGCACTCCATAAGACAAGCGACCAAAATTCTGTAGGACGCAGGCTTATTCTTTATCCTTGTGACCTTGATCTTCAAGCTTGGTGGCCGTGGGTCTACAGACTACGAATGTGCAGCTTTCCAGCCTACAGACTGCTGAGTTATCAGGACGGATGATCTTTTATTTATACACAACAGTAATCTGCTGTTGTGTACTACTAGAGGAAATACATATGCTCAAAGATAAAGTCATGTTGGTTACAGGTGCCGGCGCAGGTATTGGTCGTGCGGTAGCGTTGCTTGGTGCTCGCGAAGGGGCCAAGCTTGTGATTTCTGACATCCATGTTGAGCAGGGCCAAGAAACTGCTGCTATGGTGCGCACTCTAGGGGGTGAGGCCTTGTTTGTTCAAACGGATGTGGGGAAAGCGCAAGACAGTAATACTCTGGTTCATCATGCTGTAAAGCACTATGGTCGCCTAGATGTTGCATGCAACAATGCAGGGATTGGCGGCCCAACGGCAGCCACAGCGGATTACCCAATAGATGGTTGGGCACAGGTAATAAATATTAATTTATCTGGCATTTTTTACGGCATGCAACAGCAAATTAAAGCGATGTTGCAAAACGGAGGGGGATCAATAGTAAATATCGCATCTATTCTAGGTATGGTGGGATTTGCTAAATCACCAGCCTACAGTGCTGCTAAACATGGGGTGGTGGGACTTACGCAGGCGGCGGCTATTGAATATGGTGTGCAGGGTATTAGGATCAACGCAGTGGGACCTGGTTTTATTCGAACCGCTATGACGGCCGGTTTGGAACAAGACGAAGCCGTTAAAAAGATCATGATCGCAGCCCATCCTATTGGTAGACTAGGCGAGGCGGATGAGGTGGCGCAGTTAGTGGTTTGGTTGGCATCGGACAGAGCATCCTTTGTGACGGGAGCTTACTATCCTGTTGATGGAGGGTATCTGGCGCGCTGATGTCAGAAAAGCATAAAAAGCCACCTTACGAGGTGGCTTTTTGCCGTTCAAAGATGGCTTACTTTTGTGCCATAACCCAGGCTGCCAGTTTAGTGGCTTCTGCATCGCTTACCTGTGTGTTAGCAGGCATAGGCACAGGTCCCCAATTGCCTTTTCCGGGGGTGCTGCCTTTTTGAATGGCGGTAGCTAGCTTTTTCACGGCATCAGCGTCACCAGCGTATTTGGCGGCTACATCTTTATAGGATGGACCTACCATTTTGGTAGCAACTGCGTGGCAAGCCATGCAGTTTTTAGAAGTAGCCAAAGCTGTGTCAGCCATAGCTGGATTTGCGACAGCGAACAGGGCGATAGCAGCAGCACAGATGAGTTGGAGTTTCATAGTCTTCCTTTAAAACAACTAAGCGGTGTAAGATCAACGCGCTTGATACACAAGATAACGCAATTCTAAGGCGCGGCGTTGACCTAGGCTGCGTAACGGAGGCTAAAAGCCCGGTGTACGATTGTGGGCTTGTATCAGTTAATGCATAAAACTGATGCTTTTGCCGTTAAAAGCGTGGTTTTGTAGTTAATTTTTAAATTGACGGCTTTTTAAGCGGTCATAAAACTGGAGTTCACCATGTATTTTTTAGGTTTGGGCTTAGCCCTGATGCTCATGAAATGGCTAGAAATTGGCCCCATTGGCCAGTGGGACTGGGCCAAAGACTGGATGCTATTTTCCGCCCCCTTTGTATTAGCCGCGCTATGGTGGTGGTACGCCGACTGGTCGGGCTACAGCAAACGCCGCGAAATCGATAAGATGGACTTACGTAAAAAAGAGCGCTTGGCTAAGAACCGTGATGCTATGGGCATGGGGCCTAAGAAGAGGTAAATGTTGGCAGCTATAAATAGTTACAAAACATAAAAACGCCTCAAGAAAAGAGGTGTCTTAGCTACGCTAAAAATCGGCACAACCTATATGGTGAGCATGGCAAAGGCTCATGTAGTTCAATGCGAAAGAATAAACTTGACCAGCGCCACGCGGATAGGCATGCGCACAATAACTGTCTCAATAGTATTCAGGTCAAGATGAATGCAGATGAATTGACTAATGCAGGACTGCAATCGTATAAGTTAGCTTTGTTGAGCTTAATAAATAGCGTGCCAATGCTATGTATTTAATAGCTGTCTGACCAATAAATGCTTGGACTATAAGCCAATATGACAAAATAATGGAGCACAAGGCCGCATGGTTTGATTGGTTAGTGATTTAGTTTTTAAACAAATCCAACACAGCTCCGGTGGATGCGCTAGATGCATTAAACGCAAACTTGGCTTGCACGCCGCGTGTGTAGCGCGGGGCGGGTTTCTTCCAAGCGGCTCGGCGTTTGGCTATTTCTGCCTCAGATACGTTCAAATCTAGTTTGAGCTGTTTGGAGTCAATAGTTACGCTGTCGCCGTCTTGCACTAGGGCGATGGTGCCGCCCTCGGCTGCTTCAGGGGCGCAGTGGCCTACCACCATGCCCCAAGTGCCGCCGCTAAAACGGCCATCGGTAATTAAGCCTACGGTCTCGCCTAGGCCTGCGCCAATCAGCGCACCAGTGGGGGCCAGCATCTCGGGCATGCCGGGGCCGCCTTTAGGGCCTAGGTAGCGCAAAATCATCACGTCGCCATGGGTGATTTTGCCGTCCAGGATGGCTTTTAAGGCGCTTTGTTCGTCATCAAAACATTTAGCGGGGCCAGTCATCACGGGGTTCTTTAAGCCGGTGATTTTGGCGACCGCGCCTTCGGGGCTGAGGTTGCCTTTTAAGATGGCTAAGTGGCCTTCTTTGTACATGGGTTTGTCGATGGGGCGAATACAGTCTTGGTCTGCGCGCGGCACATCCGGCACGTCTTTTAAAACCTCGGCAATCGTCTGGCCGCTAATAGTGATGCAGTCGCCGTGCAGCAGGCCAGCGGCCAACAGCGTTTTCATCACTTGCGGAATGCCACCTGCTTTGTGCAGGTCTACAGCCAAGTATTTGCCAGAGGGTTTTAGGTCACAAATCACAGGCACTTTTTTGCGCATGCGCTCAAAGTCGTCAATCGTCCACTCTACCTCTGCTGCGTGGGCGATGGCTAAAAAGTGCAGCACTGCGTTGGTGCTGCCGCCGGTGGCCATGATGACGGCTACTGCGTTTTCAATAGCCTTTTTAGTCACAATGTCGCGCGGCTTGATGTCTTTTTTAATCGCTTCCATCAGTACTTTTGCAGACTCTTTTGCTGAGTTCATTTTTTCGTCGTGCGGGTTAGCCATGGTGCTGGAATAGGGCAGGCTGATGCCTAGCGCTTCAAAGCTAGACGACATGGTGTTGGCCGTGTACATGCCGCCGCAGCTGCCAGTGCCTGGGATGGCGCGTTGCTCGATTTGCTTTAAATCTTCGTCGCTCATGTTACCTGCAGCGTTTTGGCCTACGGCTTCAAACACACTCACAATGTTGAGGTCTTGGTCTTTGTAGCGGCCCGGCAAAATAGTGCCGCCATACACGTAGATGGCGGGCACATTGGCACGCAGCATGCCCATCAGGCCACCGGGCATGTTTTTGTCACAGCCGCCTACCACCACCACGCCGTCCATCCACTGGCCCTGCACGCAGGTTTCAATACAGTCGCT
>JANOSN010000882.1:0-1233 GCA_031415895.1 Polaromonas sp.
GCCGCGTCATCGTCGTCAGCATCGGTCTCTTTGGTAAACGCTTTGCTCATAGGCTGTGATCGTTACAAGATGCCCCAATGAAAAAGCCCGCAACTTACGTTGCAGGCTTTTCATTTTATGGTGCGGCTGGCAGGAATTGAACCCACGACCCCTTGGTTCGTAGCCAAGTACTCTATCCAACTGAGCTACAGCCGCGAAGCCTTGAATTATAGCAGTGTTTTAACGCTCTCTAGAGGGGCTTATTTGTGATGGCTTAGCGCGTTGCTGACCAGTTTTGACGTGATGTCGACAATTTGGATCATGCGGTCATACGCCATACGCGTGGGGCCAATCACGCCCAGCGTGCCTACTATTTGGCCGTCCACTTCGTAGGGTGCGCTCACCACGGACAATTCTTCAAAAGGCACGATTTGACTTTCGCCACCAATATAAATACGCACGCCTTCGGCTTGGCTAGACACATCTAACAGGCGCATGAGTTGGGCTTTTTGTTCAAACAAA
Organism: Polaromonas sp.; assembly: GCA_031415895.1. GTDB lineage: Bacteria > Pseudomonadota > Gammaproteobacteria > Burkholderiales > Burkholderiaceae_C > JAAFIP01. The sequence goes on from JANOSN010000882.1 coordinate 502, forward strand.
TCAAACGCGCGGCGCAGCTGTCCCATGTCGGTAGAAAAATCGCTCACGGCCAGCAAATTGCGCTCACCCGATATAACCACCTCAGCATCGCCCTGCCCCATCGCATCGCTGCTCACTTGTACTGCCGCTTGCATGAGCGCGGCAATCTCGCTGCGCAATTGTTCGATTTCGTTTTTTAGCTTCTCGCGCACTTGCTCTATCGTCAGCCCTGCATAGTGTTGGGTGATGAAATTACTGGCCTCGATCAGCTCGCTTTGGGTGTAGTCACGCTCAGTAAAAATGACGCGGTTTTGCACGTCGCCATCGGGGGCAACAATGATGACCAAAATGCGTTTTTCGGACAAGCGCATAAATTCAATATGCCGAAACACCGAACTACGGCGCGGTGCCATGACCACTCCGACAAACTGCGACAGGTTAGACAGCAGCTGCGCGGCATTGCTGATAACTTTTTGCGGCTGCTCAGCGGCCAAAGTGGGCTGGGCAAACTCTTGGCGGTTGGCGGTCAGCATGGTGTCCACAAACAGCCGGTAGCCCCGCGCGGTGGGTATGCGCCCAGCCGAGGTGTGGGGCGATGCGATCAGGCCCAGCTCTTCTAGGTCGCTCATCACATTGCGGATGGTGGCGGGCGACAGGTCTAGGCCCGAGGCGCGCGACAGCGTGCGCGAGCCAATAGGCTGGCCGTCGGCAATATAGCGCTCCACCAACGCTTTGAGCAACAGCTTGGCGCGG
>JANOSN010000883.1:0-4137 GCA_031415895.1 Polaromonas sp.
GACTCGATATCGAGCACCACATATTCAATATTGGCTTGCTCTTGCGCTTGGAAGAAAACTGGGTTGTCTTTGTAATACTGCTCTAGTTGAGCATCGGTTAAGGTTAGCTTGCTGGCATAGTCGGCGGTATTAAACCGGGCCAGTTGTACCTCGCGGCGCTCAAAAAATGCATTTAAGGCAATGTCAGCTGTCGCTGGGCTGTTCATACCGCTGGCACCCATACCGGCTAGCACTTGGCGTGATGCAATGTCGGCGCGCACGCGGGCTTCAAACATTTCAGGGCTCAGGCCTTGTGAGCCTACCAACTGTTTGTAGCGCTCTACATCTAGGCTACCATCAGGCTTGCGCAGTGCTGCGATGCTGGGGTTTTCTTGCAAGTCGCGCGCTAGGCGCTGGTCACTGGCGGTTAAGTTTTGCTTCGTGGCGGCGGCGGCTATTACACGGTCACGCACCAAACGCTCCAGGGTTGCGTACTTGGCTTCGGGCGAGTCCAACAGCTTGGGGTCTAGCGAGGGCATGGACGCGCGGATACGCTCGATCTCGTTTTTGTGTGCGTTGTCCCATTCTGCTTGCAGAATTTTTTGTCCATCAACCACGGCCACCGCACTGCCTTGGTCTTTGAGGTTGCTGTAGCCGTCGATACCGAACAGCACAAATGATGGAACGATCAAAATAAACAGCAAGATTTGCATGATCTTGATATGTTTACGAATTAGGTCAAACATTGCGCTACGCTTTCTAAGCATGCACTGCCAAAACGTGCATGTAATAACTACAAAAAAGGCGAACCTGGGTTCGCCTTTTCAACTGGTGTGCCAAACATGGGCACGGAGGGTGGTGGGTGATGACGGGCTCGAACCGCCGACCTACGCCTTGTAAGGGCGCCGCTCTACCAACTGAGCTAATCACCCCTCCTAAAACTGTATTTTAAACTGATTTAGTTCAGCGCATCTTTCAATGCTTTACCTGGGCGGAACTTAGGCACCTTAGCAGCTTTGATTTTGATGGCTGCACCAGTGCGTGGGTTGCGGCCTGTGCGGGCAGCGCGCTTACCAACAGCGAAAGTACCAAAGCCGACCAGTGAAACCGAGTTGCCTTTTTTCAAGGTGGTTTTCACAGCAGTAATGGTGGACTCTAGTGCGCGGGTAGCTGCTGCCTTAGAAATGTCGGCGTGTTTTGCGATGTGTTCGATCAGCTCAGTCTTGTTCATTGTGGCTCCTCAAAGCGGTGTGTCTAATAAATTAAGGGCGTCGTTTTTACTGCGGCGCGGTTGCGAATTCTATGCGGTTTTAGTGCAGCTTGAAGGCATAAGTAGTGAAAATTCATTATCCGTAACCCTTGCTTGACAAATATTTCCTTTAAAACCGCATATCCGTTGGTTTTTCCTTGACACGCGCGTGCCTATGTAACCTGCAATGAGCCAAATTTTTACAAAGCTTGCGCGATGGCCTTTCCCAAATCGCTGGTGCTGGCTGTACCACCCATATCGCGTGTCAGCGGTGCGCCACTTTTGGGTGCCAGTACTTTTTCAATGGTCGACAAAATCGCATCGTGCGCTTGCTTGTAGCCCAAGTGTTCCAGCATCATTGCGCCACACCATATTTGGCCAATAGGGTTGGCAATATTTTTGCCCGCGATGTCGGGGGCCGATCCATGCACTGGCTCAAACAGTGACGGAAATTTTCTTTCCGGGTTCAAGTTGGCGCTAGGTGCAATACCAATTGTGCCGGTGCACGCAGGGCCCAGGTCACTCAAAATATCGCCAAACAAATTGCTGGCCACCACCACATCAAAGTAGGCGGGGCGCTGCACGAAGTGGGCCGTCAAAATGTCGATGTGAAATTTGTCGGTGTTGACATTGGGATATTTTTTGGCCATCTCTTCCACGCGCTCGTCCCAGTACGGCATGCTGATCGAAATGCCGTTGGACTTGGTGGCACTGGTCAGGTGCTTTTTAGGCCGTGACTGGGCTAAGTCATAGGCAAACTTCAGCACGCGGTCAACGCCTATGCGGGTGAACACAGACTCTTGCAAAACAAATTCGCGCTCGGTGCCTGGGAACATGCGGCCGCCCACGCTGGAGTATTCACCCTCAGTGTTTTCACGCACGATGTAAAAGTCAATCTCGCCTGCTTTGTAGGGCGTGCCATCACGTTTGACCACGGGTGCGATGATGCCGGGCATGAGCTTGGCAGGACGCAGGTTAACGTATTGGTCAAATTCGCGGCGAAATTTAATCAGCGAGCCCCATAGCGAGATGTGGTCGGGCACCTTGGCAGGCCAACCTACTGCGCCGTAGAACAGCGCGTCGTGGCCGCCGATTTGGTCTTTCCAGTCAGGCGGCAAATAATCGCCGTGCTTTTCGCAATACTCCCAGCAAGAAAAATCGAAATGGTCCATGTGCAGGTCAATGCCAAACTTGCTGGCTGCGGCCTCCATCACGCGCACGCCCTCAGGCATGACCTCTTTGCCTATACCGTCGCCGGCAATGACTGCGATGCGATGTTTTGCCATATTGAAATCCTTGTAAAAATTGAGAAAAGAAAATTAGTAGTTAAGCGATGAAAAAATTATGCGCCTGGGCCAGCATTGCATCGGGGACTTCCTCAGCAATGTAATGGCCACTAGGCAGCGCTTGGCCTGTCACTTCGTTGGCGCGCTCACGCCACAGTGCCAGCACGTCAAAATTTTTGCCCACTGCGCCATGCTCGCCCCACAGCACTTTGACAGGCATGGCCAGTTTTTTGCCAGCCGCGATGTCTGCGCGATCGTGGTCTAGGTCAATGGTGGCGCTGGCGCGGTAGTCTTCGCAAATGCCGCGTGCACTGCCGGGGATTTGTATGCAGCGCTCGTACTCGGTCATTGCTTGCGGGTCAAATGCGGCTAAGCCTGCATGGCGCTTGCCCATCACGCTGCGAAGGTAGCGCACTGGGTCTGACTCAATCAAGGCCTCAGGCAGTGGCGGCTGTTGGATCAAAAAGAACCAATGCCAATACGCGGTGGCAAAACTTTGTGAAGTGTTGTCGTACATGCCCAGTGTGGGCGCTATGTCCAGCAGCACCATGCGCTGCACGGCAAAAGGGTTGTCCGCTGCCAAGCGGTGTGCCGCGCGCGCGCCACGGTCGTGCGCTAGTACTTGAAACTGATCGAACCCGCGCGAATGCATGACCGCCATCGCATCGCGCGCCATCTCGCGCTTGGAATACGCTGCGTGTGTTGCATCCGCCTCGGGGCGGCCAGAATCGCCGTAGCCGCGCAAATCCATCATCACCACAGTAAAGCGCTTGGCCAAATCAGGCGCAACGCGGTGCCACATGGCATGCGTTTGTGGGTGACCATGCAGCAGCAGCAGAGGTGCGCCCTGCCCGCCTGTGCGGCACTGCAGGCTTACGCCGTTGCGCTCGATAGTAAATGCTGTGAAGTTTTCAAACATGCTGACTATTGTGCAGTTCATGCATTACAGAATCAAGCAATAATTGAGCAATTCATTATTTTCAAAATGGAAATAATAAAATTTGTCCACAATCAATACTGATACCCTATGGAACGCGCAGACCTCGAACTTGTCATCGCCATCAAAGACGCAGGCAGCCTGACCCAGGCGGCTACCCGCCTGCGCCTGAGCGCGCCCGTGGTGACCAAGCGCTTGGCCGCGCTAGAAACCGCTCTGGGCTTAAAGCTGTTTTTTCGCACCACACGGCGCATCAACCCCACTGCCGAGGGCGATGTGTTGTGCGAGCGCGCTATCGGCCTGCTAGCCCAGTTTGCGCAAACTGAAGAGGCCTTGCGCGACCATGTTCGCGAACCTGCAGGCCCCATCTGCTTGGCCGCCACCTTCGGTTTTGGTCGCGTTTGGCTAGGCCCTGCTATTGCCAAATTTCAAGCCCTGCACCCCGCCGTGCGCATCGAGCTGCAACTGACTGAGAAACTACCCGACCTGGGCGCTGACGGCTACGATGGCGCAGTATGGCTGTGGGCCCCCGGTGCGTCACGCGTATCGCAGTGGACCCGGGTTCGACCGACGACGTCTATGCGGCGCTCGAAGTGAGCGGCGTCATCCGCAGCAGCGACGGCGGCGAGACGTGGACGGACCTGTCCGCGCCGCTCATCGCGCTGGCGGAGCATGCGCATCTGAAG
>JANOSN010000884.1:0-2905 GCA_031415895.1 Polaromonas sp.
GTGGCAACTCGCCACTTGGCCAACTATCTAGGCTGGAGGAGGTACTTAGACAGAGCTAATCGCTCGACATCCCCAGTCGCGTTTCTATCAGCGGCTCTGGGGATTAAATCGATTCAACAGTTAACGATGACATAGCCTAAATTTAATAGCTGTCTGAGTAATAAATACTTGGACTACAGGCTGTTTTTATACCTAAATGATGCTGTGGATGGTTATCTTAAGCCCAAAGCATCCAATACCACGCGCGCTGCGTACGCATCGTTGGCAGCGTACACCAATTGCGCCTCCGTCAGCTGCGCGTTAGCCCAGTTGCTGGTGGCGGCTTTTTTAGACTTGATAAAGCGCTGGTTAAACAGCACGGCCACTGCGCCCTTCACCCCCATGTCTTTGCGGTAACCGCGCTCACGAAAAATAACGTTCAGCTCTAGCACGCCCGCAGGCTCTACGCCAAACTTGCGCAGGATACGTTTGCGGTCATCGCCCAGGCCAAAACCTGCCTTGCTGATACCGGGCAACGCCATGAGCTGCGCTACCATGGCACGGCAGCTGGGGTCATGCAGTTGGAACACCCAGGCACGTTCGGCCGTGGCCAATTGCACTATGTGCGGCCCATCTGACACCTCGCCAACTTTGAAGGTGGGCTTCGATTCGGTATCAAAGCCCCAAGCAGACGCAGCTGACAGCTGTGCAAAAGCGTCCTTGGCCTGTGCGCCGGTGTGCACCAGTGTGATGCGGTCTAGGCCCAATCGCGCAAATGGTGGCAGCAGTGCGATGGCATCTTTGTCTGGGGTGGGGTGTACAGTGGACATAGGCCTATCATCGCTGAAATATCAGCAATGTAAAACTGCCGCATGTGCTGGTCATGGCAGCCTGCTTTCTGATATTCTGCGCATAGTCAATCTACCCTTTATCTTTATGGCACTTCACCCTGTGTTGAACTCTTTATTGTCCTTGCAACCTCAGTCTGACCCTGCGCCTAATGCGCATCGCCGCTTGATTGGTTTGGCTGGGCTGGGGGTGTTGGCCGCCCCCGTTTGCGCGTTGGCTACCAAGGTAACTCAGCCAAAACCTGGCGTGTGGCCACAACCGCTGTTGGTGCCGGGCGGCGTAGCGCGCTTGTCGTTGGGGCCATCAGCTTTGCGGCCCGTAGCACATAGCGCCATAGCCGATAGCAAAGTACCCCTGCTGGTGGTGGGCGACGCGCTAGAGTGGACTGCCATAGTAGGCATTGCACTATCAGTCAAACCCGGTGTCAACAGCATTTCAGTAACATCTAATGCAGGCACTGCCAAACAAGTAACCTACACCGTGGCCGACAAAAAATATGTTGAACAACGCCTGACGGTGGCCCCAGGCACTGTCGATTTATCCCCAGAAAATCAAGCACGCTATGAGCGCGAGCGCGCCCGCCAAGCCGTGGTGATGGCCACCTTCACCGAGCCCGTGCCTGAGCATTTCTCTAGCGGGTCGCAATTGCTGATGCAAGTGCCCACCGTAGGGCGGCGCTCTAGCTCGTTTGGTCTGCGGCGTGTCTTCAACGGCCAGTCACGCAATCCGCACAGCGGTATGGACATCGCAGCCATCACGGGCACTGCCATCGTGGCCCCATTGCCAGGCACTGTCATTGATGTGGGCGACTACTTTTTTAACGGCAATACCGTGTGGCTAGACCACGGCGGCGGCCTGCTAAGCCTGTACTGCCACCTGAGCACCACCGATGTGAAGGTAGGCGATACCTTGCAAACCGGCCAGCGCTTAGGCGCAGTGGGTGCCACGGGCCGTGTAACTGGCCCGCACTTGCACTGGGGCGTCATGCTCAACCGCACTATGGTCGATCCAGCGCTGTTTTTAGAAGCTTGATAGCTACCGTTTGTCCCTATGGAAATGAGCATGCGCGATTGCATAATCAACACCATGACTACACACCAAACACACATTAGCAACCGCACCATTTGGACAAGCTTGGTTTTGTGCTCAGTGCTGGCTTGTTTTAGCGCAGTTGCAAGCGCTTTTGAGCTACCTACAACACCACCTAAAGGCCCGGTTATTTTAAAAATCACAGGCGCTGTAGGAGCGAAAAATACGCCAGATGCAGCGGCCTTTGATTCCGCCTTACTTGATGCATTACCCCAAACCACCTACACCGCAACCACCCCTTGGTTCAAAGAGCCAGCAAAATTTAGCGGCCCCTTATTGCGAGATGTTTTAAAACTCGCTAAAGCCCAAGGCACGATACTCAACGCTACCGCATTGAACGACTACAAAGCCCTCATCCCAATGGACGATGTGACACGCTACGACGTGATATTGGCGCGCAAGATGAACGGCAAACCCATCGCCATTCGGGACAAAGGCCCGATATTTGTGATGTACCCCTTTGATACAGTTCCACAGCTCAAGGACATGGTTTTCTTTAGTCGCAGCATTTGGCAACTGCACAGCATTTCAGTGCAATAATTTTTCTGTATAGCGTCTAAACAACAACCCTCCAACATGCCACTCCAAGCCAATAGCTGGTTCACTAAGCGGTTAAAAACCGGCTTTAAGCTCAGCCTAGGTTGGGTAGCTGCCTTGGTGGCCATGTCGTTTTTTTTGACGTTAGCGCCGTTGCTGATGTTGCAGCAACAGCACAAGCAGACTAGGTACGCAGAAGCACAAAACAAAGTAGAGTCCGTGCTGTGGTTGGTCTATCAAATTGAGCGCGAGCATGCACGCATGCGTGCAGCTTGGCGTGATGCGCTAGAGGCCAATGCCACTACCCTGTCGCAACCAGCTGCCACAGCGCAAGCTTTACAAAATCTAAGCATGCGCTATGAGATATTTGTCAGTCGATTTGGTTTGATCAAAGACAGCCCCACGCTGGAGAGGTTTCGTCAATCGACTGAATACCTGGTAATGTTTGAAA
>JANOSN010000885.1:0-6904 GCA_031415895.1 Polaromonas sp.
TGTTCATGGAGCAGTTTGACCGCTATGCCGCAACCATCACTGCAGCGATTAACTTTTTGCAGGGCAAAGACTCCACGCTGGCCCACCGCATTAACTCGCGCAGCTTCTTGCCCGAAGGCCCACGCTTCGAAAGCTTGGAGGTGTATGTGGACGACGAAGGCGGCGACCCGCTGGCCTGGGCCTTTGGGGCGTTGGGCGCGCAAGACAAGGCGCGGCATTTGGCCACGCTGTACCTCAACGATCTGGCCGACGTGCTGAAAGACGCAATCGATCCGCGCTTTGAGTTTGTGCGCTATGCCGAGTCGCTGGCAGGCAGCCAGCCCACGTTTGACCCGTTGGCCGATGCGCTGGCCCAGCCGCTTACTTTGGTAGACCGCACGCTGGTGGACATTGCGCTGCAGACGGTAGCGCAATACTTCCCAGTCGCAGCTCCCGATGTCCAACGCGTGGTGCTGCTGTCCGTCCCCTTCCCCGGCTCGGTCTACGCTGCCTTCCGTATTGCCCAAGCCATCAAAGCCCGCAGCCCGCAGACCACGCTGGTGCTCGGCGGCGGCTATGTCAACACCGAGTTGCGCTCTTTGGCCGAGCCGCGTGTGTTTGACTATTTTGACTTCGTCACCCTCGATGCTGGCGAGCGCCCCTTGCTGGCGCTGCTAGAGCATGTGCAAGGCAAGCGTGGCCAGCAACGACTGGTGCGCACATTTGTACGTGGTGTCCAAGGCATCACAGTTGACGAGGCGAACCCAATGGGTGAAGCGGCGGCGAGCAGTAATACCTCAAGCCTTCTCGAAGCTACGGTGCGCTACATCAACCTCGCCGAACCCGACGTGCCGTTCAGCGACGTAGGCACCCCCACCTGGGACGGCCTGCCGCTGGACAAGTACCTGTCGCTCTTGGATATGCTCAACCCCATGCACCGCCTGTGGAGCGATGGCCGCTGGAACAAGCTCACCGTAGCGCACGGCTGCTATTGGAAGAAGTGCAGCTTTTGCGACGTGAGCCTGGATTACATCAGCCGTTATGAAGGCACCACGGCTGAAGAGCTAGTCAACCGCATCGAAGCGATTGTCAAAGAGACTGGCCAAACCGGCTTTCACTTTGTCGACGAAGCCGCGCCCCCCAAAGCCCTCAAAGCCCTAGCCGCCGAGCTGCAAGCGCGCGGCACGGCCATCAGCTGGTGGGGCAACATACGCTTTGAAAAATCTTTCACCCCAGCGCTGTGCCAAGAGCTGGCCGACAGCGGCTGCATCGCCATCAGCGGCGGCTTGGAAGTAGCGTCCGACCGTCTGCTCAAGCTGATGAAAAAAGGCGTTTCGGTGGAGCAAGTAGCCCGCGTCACCAAAGGCTTCTCTGACGCAGGCATTTTGGTACACTCCTACATGCTGTACGGCTTTCCTTCCCAGAAGGTACAAGACACCGTGGTCTCGCTAGAGTATGTGCGCCAGCTGTTCGCCGCAGGTTGCATCCAAAGCGGCTTCTTCCACCGCTTCGCCTGCACCGTGCATTCCCCCGTAGGCATGGCCCCGCAAGACTACGGTGTTAAGTTGGTCGCACTGCCCGAAGGCCAGTTCGCCAAAAACGACATCGCCTTCATCGACCCCAGCGGCGTAGACCACGACGCGCTAGGCATCGCCCTGAACAAAGCCCTGTACAACTACATGCACGGCATCGGGCTAGACACCAATGTGCGCAGTTGGTTTGATATAAAGGTGCCTAAAACGAAGGTGGCACCGGATTTTGTAGAGCGGGCTTTACAGCTTGCGCGCTACTAATTCAGCAGCCACTTACGTTGCATCACTTTGACATCATCAAGGGCGGCAAGTGATGACACACAGGGCGGACAACCATCAAAGTGCAAGATTGCATGCACTCGATGCAATTCGTGCTATCGCATTACTCTCAGGGATTGTGTTGCACAGCGCCCTATCTTATGCGCCCGGCATCGATCCTCAGCTATGGCCATTTAAGGATGGACAGCAGGGTATTGCAATGAGTCTCACGATATTCTTGATCCATATTTTCAGGATGCCGGTGTTTTTTCTGCTGGCAGGTTTCTTCGCGTACACGTTGTTCCATCGTTACGGAATCCAAGAATTCCTGCGGAATCGAGCCATGCGCATTCTTTTGCCATTGGCACTTGGGTGGGTTGTTTGCATCGTGTGCATCGCGGGTGTTGTTCTTTGGTACTTAACCAAGTTGAATGGCGGTCAGACTCCCAAGTCGATTCCGCCGTCTTTGGCCAATGTGGGACTCAACTTTCTACACCTTTGGTTTCTATACATATTGTGCTGGCTCTACGTAGGCGTTGTGCTTTTCAGGCAGGCGGTGTATGCCATTGATCAAGAAAATTTATTAACCCGCCTTGCCGATAGAGTTGTTCGCTACACAGCTTCTCCTTTTAAATCGTTACTCCTGGCGGCTCCGATCAGCATGGCACTCAGTCTGCAACCCGCATGGGTATATTGGTTCGGAATTCCCACACCGGGCTATACGTTGATTCCACCGGCCGTACCGCTCCTTATCTATGGGTACGTCTTCGGCCTAGGCTGGGTGCTAAACCGCCAACGCGACCTGTTGGAGCGGCTAGGTAGCAGTTGGCTGATGCGACTATTAATAGGGCTAGGCGCAGCATTGCTGTGCTTGATGATTGCAGAGCCCCAGGTTAGCGGTGCTACGGTTAATGATATGCAGACGAAACTAATTTACGCCGTGCTCTACGCAATCGCAATAGTCTCGTTGATGTTCGGGTTTATTGGCCTTGGAATCAGTTTTTTTTCTAAACCGTCACCGATTGTTAGATATTTATCTGATTCTTCCTACTGGGTGTATATCGCACACCTTCCAGTCGTCATGGCGTTACAGGCTTGGTTGATGTTCTACGACATACACTGGGCGATCAAGTTCGTCATAGTCGCGGTTGCAACCTGCGTGGTGCTGTTGGTGATGTACCGCTACTGGGTGCGGTCAAGTTGGGTCGGGTTGTTACTGAACGGCAAAAGATATTGAGTCATAAAATAGTACAATCATGCTAAAATTAAGTACATGTCATACCCCCAAGCTTTATTTACACAACCCCAAGCCAAAGTAATGGCGTGGGTGTTCGGGCAGCCTGAGCGTTGGTACCACATTCAAGAATTGATACGGTTAACTTCGCTGGCTAGTGCATCGCTACAGCGGGAAATCAAGCGGCTGCATGTATCGGGCTTGGTGGTGGAGGAGCGTATTGGCAACTTGCGCCGGGTAAAGGCAAATCCTGATAGCCCTGTGTTTGCGGATTTGGCCAATCTGGTGCGTAAGACGCTTGGGGCGGTGCCGACCATTGCAGATGCGCTGCGCCCGCTGGCCAGCCGACTGCAAGTAGCGCTGGTATTTGGTTCTATGGCCAAGGGCACTGAACATGCGGGTAGCGATGTGGATGTGCTGCTGGTGTCGAGCAGTGTGCAGCTGGGTGATGCGCTGGCTGTGCTGTTGCCGTTGGAGGAGCAGCTTGGGCGGCGCATAGAGGTCAAGCTGTACACGCCCACTGAATTCAGCGCCAGGCGGGCAGAGGCTGGGTCGGTAGTGCAGCGCATTGTGGCCGGGCCTATTGAAGTGATGTGTGGGAGCGTGGCATGAGCAGCACAGCGCTTGAAAACTTGGTGAAGATTGGGCAGCTCAAAGCTGAGCCTGCCAGTGCCTTGGATGTCGAGCGTTTACTGGCGATGGCGCATAAGCATCTTGACGATGCCAAGCGAGAATCCAATTCACTAGAAGGGCGTTTTATATCGGCCTATTCTGTGGGGCATGCGGCTGGCTTGGCAGCATTGCGCTGGCATGGGTATCGCAGTGAAAATCGTTATCTGGTGTTTCAAACGCTGCAGCACACCGTGGGCTGGACTGCGGTGCAGTGGAGGCAGCTCGACAGCGCCCATAACAAGCGCAACTTAGCTGAATACGAGGGTTACCTTGAGGTGGAGCCAAGCTATGTCGAGGGCTTGATAGCGTTGGTGGCCTTGTTGCTCAATGATGTGAAAAGCCTGGTACTGCCCAAGCCGCCGACTGGCACCGATTTGGAAAAGTTGACGGGTATTGCCAAGGGCGCAAATACACAGGGTGTGCGTGACCACCTTTGACTGCTTAGGTCGACTCCGTGCGCCGAGACTGACTTTAGTCTATTGGCAAACTATATAGGGAAAATTCTCATGCAATACAGCCTAGCCCAAGCCAAAGCGCGGCTAAGTGAACTCACGAGTTTGGTGGATTCGGGGGAAGAGGTGGTTATCGCCAAGCACGGCAGGCCTAGCTACAAATTGATTTTGGTGTCGGGTGCGCAAGCGGATAGCGTACAAGCAACGCCTTTCAGCGCAGTGCCCACAGGGCTGGGCGACATGGCTGGCTTTGTTGCGCAAACGCGTAAGAAATCACGTGCGCCTGCTAGCACGGAAAATTTTGTTGCCGATTGGCGGCAAAGCGCGCGTTACTAAAACACGCTGGTTTATGTTTTACCTAGACACGAGCGTAGCCGTGGCGTTGCTCACGACAGAGGCGAGTACTGATGCGGCGCAGACGCTAGTAAATCGTTTGATGGGCCAGGGCTTGCGCGGTGTGTGCAGTGACTGGACTTGCGCTGAATACCGCTGCGCCATTGCAGCTAAACACCGAGCTGGTTTGATCGACGCGGTAGATGTGTCTGCTGTAGCTTCGGCGCTAGATGTGTTGCGCTCGGCCAAGCTGCTTGCCGCGCCTACGCTGGCGACCGATATTGTGCGTGCTGGCGAACTTGCCGTGCAAATTGCCAGCCAGCCACTGCGGGCGGCAGTTGCGCTACATACTGCGATCGCAGCGCGCTTAGGTGCTACCCACTTTGTTACCTTCGATCATGCGCAGGCTGCGGCTGCGAGAGTGGCCCTGGTCGGCGTGCAGGTGGTTGCCGCATAAATGATTAAGCTCTCGTTATCAACGGCGTAAAAAATCTAGGCCGCATCGCGTCTAGGCCTAATTGGTTTAACACTTCATCCAACCGCGCAGCGCGTGTTGCTGCTGTGCTTGCACCCCGTGCATCTGCGTGGCGTGTAGCAATGATGAGTTCGTTTTTCATCGAATGCTCCCAGCCTACCAGTTCAGTTACCGTCACTGTATAGCCATGCGCCTCTAGCTGCAGGCAGCGCAACACATTGGTCAGCTGGCTGCCAAACTCGCGGGTGTGCAGCGGGTGGCGCCACAGCTCGGCCATGGGGTTGTTGGGGGCGACTTTGCTTTTGCCTTCTTTTAGCGTAGCCGCCACTTCAGCTTGGCAGCAGGGCACTAGCACCATGTGCTGCACTTGGTGTTTTAGGCCAAAGGCAATGGCATCGTCGGTGGCAGTGTTGCAGGCGTGCAGCGCGGTGACGATGTCGATGCGCTTAGGTAGTTGCTGCGCGCTTTCAGACTCTGCGACTGACAAGTTTAAAAAATCCATACCAGCAAAACCAAAGTCTTTGGCCAACTGCGCGCTGCGTTGCACTAAATCGTCGCGCACTTCTACACCTACTACGCGGCCCTGCGGGGCCTGCAGTTTAAAAAACAAGTCATAGACAATAAAACCTAAATACGATTTGCCTGCGCCATGATCTACCACCGTCACATCAGCGTGCTGCTTTTGGACAGCGCGCAGCAGCGGCTCGATAAAGTTAAACAAGTGGTACACCTGCTTTAACTTGCGGCGCGAGTCTTGGTTGAGCTTGCCTTCGCGCGTGAGAATGTGCAGTGCTTTTAGCAGCTCCACAGACTGCTCTGGGCGTACATCGTATTTTTGATCAGTGCTAGGCGGTGGCGTGGCTTTCATGCCATCATTGTCGTCCAACCTGGCAGCCCCAGCGCTTTGAGGGTGGCGATATTGCGCTCATAAATACGGGCGGCCTCTGGAAAACTTGCCACCGCGCGCTCTACGCTGTCCTCGCGCAGCAAATGCAGCACAGGATAAGGCGAACGATTGGTGAAGTTTTCCATATCGTCAGGGCGTGTGCCTGCAAATTGGTACTGTGGGTGAAAGCTGGCAATTTGCAGCTGCGCATCGGGGTCGGCATGCTCCAACATCGCATCGGCTTCGTCTAAAAAATCGTTGTAGTCTAAAAAGTCGGCCAACATGTGCGGCACGATCAGCAGTGTGGTCTCAGTTTTAGCAGGGTCTTGGGCTAGTAAGAACGTAATTTCGTGCTCTACCGCCAGCAGCAAATCTGTAGGCTGCGTGGCATCGCTCACGCTGTAGCGAATGCGGCCATGGACATGCTCAGTTTTGGCGAACGGACATAAATTAAGCCCAATCACAGCACGCTCCAGCCACTGCTGGGTGCGCGCGATGACGGGCTCTACCATGGACCGCAATAATCGCTTAGCGGCGCATGCGCGCAACTAGCGCTTGCTGACCTAAGCGCAGACGCTCTAGTGCTTTAGCCAAGCCGTCAAATTCGGCAATACCGCCGGTGTTGACTTTATCGTCTAGGTTGCCTTTGCTGATGCTGTCCACTAAGGCAGTGAGGCTTTTCAACGGGTTAGTCACTGCATTAGGTAGTGTAAAGATCAGTCCTAGCGCAATCAAAATACCCACGGCTACCGTGCCCAGTACGGCAATTAGCAGCTGGTTAAAGCCTTGCGTGGCCACATCTGCCAAAGCCAGTGTCTGCTTAGTTTTTTCGGTAGTCATTTCTGAAGCACCTTTGATAAGCACGCCAGAGAAACGGTCTTTACCCGCCGTGATCATGGTGTTGACTTCGACAGCCGAGAACATGGCAGGTGTGGGTGCCACAGCCGCAGCAGTAGCCGCTGCTGCAGTTACTGCCTTGGTGCCAGCAGGCGCTGAACTGGCGGCTACTGGGGCTGGTGCAATACTGGCGACTTTGGCTGCTTGGTCGTTGACTGAGCCAAAAATCTTGCGCATTTCAGCGCT
>JANOSN010000886.1:0-1555 GCA_031415895.1 Polaromonas sp.
TTTCACTCTGAGCACAACCGTTTGGTAGAAGACTACAAAGTCACTGTATTGGCCAGCAACGACTTAACCACAATTAATGAATGGCTTGCTACTGACATCACAGCTATTCCAACCGACCCTGCAGCCATTGCTGCCTTGAAGTGGGATGGTGAGCGTTTATTTCAGGCTGCAAGATTTGTCACTGAGATGCAATACCAGCACATGGCCTTTGAAGAGTTCGCTCGGGCAGTGCAACCGAGCATCGACCCATTCATTTTTTCTAATTCTCCCGATATTGACCCCTCCATCATGGCTGAATTTGCCCATGTGGTGTATCGCTTTGGGCATTCAATGCTGAACGAGTCGGTTGATCGGCTTGACTTTAATATGAACGAAGATCCGCAGGGCCTGATTGCGGCTTTCCTTAACCCACTGGCGTTTGACACGCTAGGCGGAGTGCAGGTAGATGCAGCCGCAGCCGCAGGCGCTGTGATTCGCGGCCTGACGCGCCAAACAGGTAATGAAATTGACGAGTTCGTGACCGAGGCGTTGCGCAATAACTTGGTGGGGTTGCCACTTGATTTGCCAACGCTGAACATGGCACGCGCGCGCGACACAGGCATGCCCAGTTTTAATGAAGCACGCGCTGCATTTTTTGCCGCCACTGGCGATAGCCAATTAGAGCCGTTTACCAGTTGGTCAGACATGGCCCCTGAGCTTAAAAACCCAACGTCAATCGTTAATTTTATTGCCGCTTACGGTAAGCACAGCAGCATCACATCAGAATCTACGTTGGCTGGTAAACGTGCAGCAGCCATGACGCTGATTTTTGGTGGCCCCGGTCAGCCTGCTGACGCTACAGATTTTCTAAACGGCACTGGCGCGTGGAACGCTGCCAGCTCTGGTCTTAACGATGTCGATTTGTGGATTGGTGGCTTGGCTGAGCGTAAAAACGAATTTGGCGGCATGCTGGGCGCCACGTTCAATTACGTTTTTGAAAACCAGATGGAGCAGCTGCAAAATGGCGACCGTTTTTACTACCTTAGCCGCACGCAGGGCACTAACATGCTCAATGAGTTAGAGAACAACACCTTCTCTAAGCTGATCATGCGCAATACCGACCTAGGCGCTGCAGGCTCGTCACACGTGTCAAGCCTGATATTCCAAACGGCCAACCATATTCTTGAACTCAACCAAAGCGTTCAGGTTGGCGCTGACCCTACAACCGACGATCCATTACTTCAAATTTTGCATCCAAAAGTGATACGTCGCGCACCTGGTGCGGACGTGGACGGCGATGGCCAAGCCGACGGTGGATTTTTACAATTTACTGGCGGAGAACATGTGGTGCTGGGCGGTACAGCAGGCAACGACAACCTTAGAGGCGGCAACGGTATTGATACCTTATGGGGCGATGGTGGGAATGACCGGCTGGACGGCGGCAACGAAGCCGACCAAGTGCATGGCGGCGATGGTGACGACATCATTACTGACGCAGGCACTCCCGCTGGGGGCGCAGACTTTTTGCATGGTGACGAGGGCAATGATGTTATCTCCTCGGGCATGGGCAACGACC
>JANOSN010000887.1:0-1940 GCA_031415895.1 Polaromonas sp.
CCCTCAGACCGCATCGAGGCTGGCATTCCCGCTGCGCTCAAAGATGCCAAAGAAGACAATTGGCTGCGTGCTGCCGAAGGCATCATGACCACCGACACTTTGCCCAAAGCGTTTAGCGCGCAAGTGCTGCTGGGCGACAAATTGGTCACCATCACCGGCATCAGCAAAGGTGCAGGCATGATCCGCCCCAACATGGCCACCATGCTGGGCTTCATGGCCACCGACGCGACAGTGCCACAAGCGTTGATGCAGCAGCTGGCCACTGATTTGGCCAACGGCTCATTTAACCGCGTGACAGTGGATGGCGATACATCAACGAATGACAGTTTCGTAGTGATTGCTACTAATAAAATAGCTAACAATGCAATAAATACATGGACTAGCACCGAAGGTAAGGTTCTAAAAGACGTCATGATGGGGGTAGCGCAAAAGCTGGCCCAAGCCATCGTGCGCGACGGCGAAGGCGCAACCAAGTTCATCACCGTCAAAGTCAGCGGCGGCAAAACCTCTGACGAATGCTGCAAAGTAGCCTACGCCATTGCCCACTCGCCATTGGTCAAAACAGCCTTTTTTGCCAGCGACCCCAACTTAGGCCGCATCTTGGCTGCAGTGGGCTACGCAGGTATTGCCGATCTCGATCAAACCAAAATCAGCTTGCACTTGGATGATGTGCACGTCGTCACAGACGGTGGCCGCAATCCAAGCTACAAAGAAGAAGACGGCGCGCGCGTGATGAAGCAAAGCGAGATCACCATCCATGTGGGCCTGGGACGTGGAGATGTGACTGATACCGTGTGGACCTGCGACTTTAGCTACGACTATGTGAAGATCAATGCGGACTACCGCAGTTAAAACTGAAGACACAGCGTCCAGATATATGAATTTTCTACATCAAAATGGAGCCGATGTATAATTTACATCATGACTCGCACACAAATTCAACTTCCCGATCAGCTCTACCAGCGCGCTAAGCTCTGGGCAGAGGTGAATGAATGTTCCTTGGCGGAAGTAACCCGGCGTGGCCTTGAGTTGTATTTGGATCGCTACCCCGAACCCGCAAGCGCACAAACCACTTGGCAAATCCCAGTGATCAACACCGGTGCGACACGAATCGCGCTAGAAGACTTACGCAGCACCCTCACCGACCTTGAATCCGGTGCGCAAGCCCAACTGTTATCGTAATTGCGTTGTGATTTCTGTCGATACCAATGTGCTGTTTGCCGCGCTCAATAGCGCCACAAGCCAGCACACACAAGCCCACGCCTTTTTGCAAAGCCTCATCCCGCGCAAAGATGTGGTCATCTCCGAGCTGGTGCTGTTAGAGCTGTACGTGCTGCTGCGCAACGCAGTCGTGAATCAACATCCCTTAAGCGCCCCCGAGGCTAGCCGCGTATGCAACACCTTTCGCCTCAACGCCCATTGGCAAGTGGTCAGCCTACCCCAAGACAGCCGCCGCTTTCACGATGCACTGTGGCAATCACTAGCCCATGGCGATATGCCGCGCAGAAGAGCTTTTGACATGCGCTTAGCGCTTTCACTTATTGATGCTGGTGTCAAAGAATTCGCTACTGTCAATCTCAAAGATTTTGTCGAGGCTGGTTTTGAGCAGGTGTTTAATCCATTAAATGTCTAAAAAATACCTTTTTATAACAAGAAGATTTGCTCGGTGTTTGCTATGTTGATTGGCTATGCATTAAATGTCGTGCCGAACGGAAAAAGCAATAAATTGGAAGCACAAGAGTTTTCCAGTAAGTTTTTTCTAAATCCGATCAATAAGAGTGCTCGCAGTTGGAGTTTAGGGCAAGAAAATGGCTGGCAATTCGAGCTGGTTGGCTTGTTTACTGATATTTTTGAGCATGCCAGTGATTTGCGTCACCTGCAGAACCCGCCTCAAAACTAAAATCCAATAAATCTTCATTATCCTCACGTCCATGAACGAA
>JANOSN010000888.1:0-3663 GCA_031415895.1 Polaromonas sp.
CTTGGCGCCAGATCGCTTGCCATTGCGCTTGTCTTGCACGATGTTGGACAACTGGCTTAGGTCGTTAGCATCTTTAATTGCGTTAGGTGATGTACGTTTAGCCATAGCGAATTGCGTTTTGCATAATTTTCAAAAAATAACCAAGTGCTGCCTGCAAATTACGTAGGATCTGAGTGATGTGTTTATTTTGCCAGCCACCGATTGTTTCAGCTCCACTAGGGCTATTGAGCCTAGCTTATTTGCGACGAAACAAACTCAGCGATACTGAATTTCGTTTAAAAAAGTAATTTAAGTTTGTGCCAAGGCGTGCATTCAATAAACTGCGCAAGTCATGTACAAATTTTTGGGAACTTAAAAAATTATGGGTCAACTCAAAGCCGTAATTTTTGGCGCTATCGGCACTATTGCAGAAACTTCTGACCTGCAGCGACAAGCCTTCAATGCAGCGTTTGTTAACGCGAGGCTGGACTGGCACTGGGACACTGCCACCTACCGTGAATTACTGGAAACTAATGGCGGACAAAACAGATTGCAAATCTACCGCAGCGCCAGCGCTAGCCGCTCTGCAGTGTCAGACAGCACCATTGCCAAGATACACCATGACAAAACTGACCAGTACGTTGCCATGCTAAAAGAAATTAAGTTAGAGCCCCGGCCAGGCGTTTTAGAACTGATATCAGCATGCAAAGCAGCCCAAATCAAAGTAGCATTTTGCACATCTACATCAATGGACAATGTAGGCGCTATCCGCGATGCAATAGAACATGTGCTGCCGTTTGATCAATTTTCGACCATAGTCACCATCGAGAAAATTGCCAAACCTAAACCAGAACCAGATGCTTATATATATTGCCTTAAGCAGCTTGGTTTGTCGGCGGCACAAGTAATAGCGATTGAGGATACGCCAGTGAGTATTGCAGCGGCCAAGGCCGTGGGCATTGTGACTGTAGCCACGCCCGGCGCAACTACTATGAACCAAGATTTTTATGCTGCTGATGTGAAACTGCAAGATTTACGCGGTGTCACAGTGGATCAATTATCAAGCCTACTAGCAACACACTTTCACCGTCAATAAAGTATGAATTTTCAACCACTTAAGCCGTTTGGCAGCGCTGCAGTCAATTGTCAAATTACAAACCTGAATGCCAGCGACATCAGTGAATTAAAAACCAACTTAGCTCAAGAGGGGTTTGTTGTTTTTCAAGGTCAAACAGCCAACGATCAAGAGTTTGTCGACTTTTTAAAAAAATTGGGGCCACTGACATTTACCGTGGGTGAATCGCCTGTTAAAGACCACCCTGATTTAAACATCGTCAGCAATATCGGACGGCTCATTCCACCCAAAAGTGTTTTTCATACCGACACCAGCTATGTAGCCAACCCACCTGCCTATACGGCTTTGCGTGCAGTCATTGTTCCAGAACCCGATGGTGGGACGTTTTATTTTTCTAATCAATATCTCGCCTTTGAGAAGCTGCCCGCAAACGTAAAAGCACAGCTGGACATTGCACAAGTATTGCACGTGGTGTCTGGGCTAAATTTAGCTGATGATGAAGAAAGCGAATGCTGGCATCCACTATTCAAAACCCACCCGGTATCGGGCCGCAGAGCATTATTTTTATCCACCCCTCAACGTTGCCAAGCCATCTCTGGCGTTGACGCACCCACGGCGCAGCGCATTATGCAGGCCCTGTACAGGCATTCGATCAGGCACCACCAAGTTTATGAACACCCGTGGAAGAGCGGGGACATATTGCTATGGGACAACCGCTGCACCATGCACCGCGCAGAGACGGTACAAACTGTCGGTGACCGGCTGCTACACCGAGGATTGGTGTTAGATTCTGTGAATTAGAAAGTAAAAAAATATGTTGACATTAATAAGTGATTTGATAACCGCTGCCAATGTAGGAATCATGCTGTTTTTCTCTGTTGCAGTGGCACCCACCATTTTTATGGTGCTGCCGCCTGAATGGTCAGCTGCCTACGTGCGCAAGTTTTTTCCTAAGTACTTCTTGTTTTTAGGGGTCACAACTGCCATCGCAGCCGCTTTGCACAGCTTGCTGTTGGCCCAAGTCAGTTTAGCTGCATGCGCTTTAATTTTCTTTTTTAGCTGCTTTTGGCTTACCCCTCGCATTAACGAAGCGCGCGATAACAAGCAAGTCAAAGTTTTTAATACGCTGCACTACACCAGCGTGGGGCTAAACATAGCGCAACTCATTGTCATGATTTGGTTGTTGGTAAAAAGCGTTTTAGCAGCTTAGTTTTATCGCTCTAATGTCCTTCGTTGGCATAACTTGCGTTTGCACAACACAGTGCGTAATAACACAGGAATTTCGCGGTATTTACTAACAAAATAGCCCCATAGTCCAAGTGTTTATTGCTCAGGCAGCTACTAAATTAATAGTAATTACTGCCTGAGCCTGACTGCAAAAAAACCTATTACCGTATCGCCACCGGGTTAATAATCGCCTGCACACCACCTGTAATACGCGACGCGCCTAGTACAAACATGAACTCGTAGGCTTTGTCTTTGACTAGCGGGCCGGTGTTCATGTTTTCTAAAATATAGATGCCGTTTTTAGCCAGCAAAATTTGGTGTACTTCAAACACACCTACGTCTTTTTCAAACGGAATCACCTCTAGCGCCCACTGGTCTGCGCCCACGGCCACCACCTCTTTAGAGGCTAAATACAGCGCGCCCTCTTTGCCCAAGCCCGGCTCGCCTGCTAAAAAGCGCTTATTGTCTTTGCCCTCTAGCGCCTGCCAGCCGGTATGAAACAGCACTACATCGCCTTTTTTAATTTCAATGCCTTGGCGCTTGGCTTGCTCGTCAATTTCTTTGCGGTTAAAGGCCACGCCCTCTTTCACCATGTCAGTGCCAAAGTAAGCCGTCATGTCTAGCACGATGCCGCGCGTGACAAATGGGGGTATCTTTTCTACGCCCAACTTTTTCAGCCCATTGGCCTGTGCAAACTCTGAGTTTTTATTGCAGTTGTAGTACACGTTGTCTATGCCAATATGGCCCAAGCCGTCAATTTGTGAGCCCGTGCCCACCCAGCCCATATAAATGTCGTCGTTGTAGGTGGTTTTAGTGCCGCCTAGGCTAATGCCGCCCGCCTGGCCCGGCTGCACCACGGTGACGCCCCAGGTGCGCGGCGCGTAGGCGGCGGTTTGCGAATTAGTCTCAAAACCCAGCGCATAAGTTTTGCCAGTTTTTACCAGCTTAGCCGCCTCAGCAGCCAGCGCAGGCGTCAGCAAATTAGCCGCGCCAATCTCGTCTGTTGGCCCCCATTTAGACTTGCACCAATCGGCGCCTGTTGATTCGGTGTGTGCCCACGCGGTGTGCGCAAAGCCCGCCAACCCCAACATAACCACCAGCGACAGACGAATCATTGACTTGTGTGATGACATAGTGTCTCCAAAAAATAGTTAAAAGTGATCTAAAGTGCCTACACAGGGTACGCCAGAGCAGACCAAAATCACTGTATAGATACGGGTGTGGCTGTGTAGTAGCCAATGAGACAGTTTGCGGGGCCAGCGTGTTACTGTTTGCAACCCTAGCTTTTACTGGTGCGTTATCGGGAGGGCGATTTCTCACGGCCATAGCTTTGGTGGCGCTGTACGTGGTGCACTACCGCAACGCACTACACAAACTCAAGG
>JANOSN010000889.1:0-5779 GCA_031415895.1 Polaromonas sp.
CGCCGCGCGCCATCGTTGCAATTGACCGTCGATGCCAAGTGTCTTGAAGTGGTGGCAGCATGATCGATATGTTGCACGGATTTGGCCAAGGGTTGGTTGCTGCGCCTTGGTGGGGCAGCATGGCTTGGCCTGTGATTTGGAATCTGATCAAAATCATTTGTATTGTTTTACCCATCATGGGGTTGGTGGCTTACCTTACGCTGTGGGAGCGCAAGGCTATTGGCTGGATACAAATTCGTATCGGCCCTAACCGCGTAGGCCCTATGGGTTTACTGCAGCCGATTGCCGATGCGCTGAAGTTATTGACCAAAGAAATTATTGTTCCGGCTGCGGCCAATAAAAGCTTGTTCTTTATCGGCCCCATCATGACCATCATGCCTGCGCTGGCTGCATGGGCTGTAGTGCCGTTTGGCCCTGATGTGGCACTGGCCAACATCAACGCGGGCTTGCTGTTCATTATGGCGATCACTTCAATGGAAGTGTATGGCGTGATCATCGCAGGCTGGGCATCAAACTCTAAGTACGCTTTTTTGGGCGCACTGCGCGCGTCTGCGCAAATGGTCAGCTATGAAATTGCCATGGGCTTTTGCCTAGTGGTGGTTTTGATGGTGTCTGCATCACTTAACATGACGGACATAGTTGTAGGGCAGGGTAAGGGCTATTTTGCAGGTATGGGGTTAAACTTTTTGTCATGGAACTGGCTGCCATTGCTACCGATTTTTGTGGTCTACATCATTTCTGGCATTGCAGAGACCAACCGTCACCCGTTTGATGTGGTCGAGGGCGAGTCTGAGATCGTGGCAGGCCACATGGTTGAGTATTCAGGCATGGCGTTTGCCATGTTCTTCTTGGCTGAATACGCCAACATGATTTTGATTTCAGCAATGTGTTCCATCATGTTCTTGGGTGGCTGGTACCCACCGATTGACAGTGCTTTGCTCAATTGGATTCCAGCTTGGATTTGGCTTGGCTTAAAAACCTTCGTGGTCGTTACTTTGTTTATCTGGGTACGCGCTACTTTCCCACGTTTTCGCTATGACCAGATCATGCGCTTGGGTTGGAAAATTTTTATTCCAATCACTTTGATTTGGCTGGTGGTGGTGGGCGGTTGGATGCAAACGTCTTGGAATATTTGGAAATAAAGAGAGCTTGACATGTCTACATTAGCTTCTCCTGCCTTTTCGCTGAAAGACTTTTTGAGCAGTTTCATGTTGATTGAACTGTTTAAAGGCTTTGCGTTGACGGGCAAATACGCTTTTCGTCGCAAAATTACGGTGCAATTCCCAGAAGAAAAAACACCGCAGTCACCGCGCTTTCGTGGACTGCATGCGCTACGTCGTTACGAAAACGGTGAAGAGCGCTGCATCGCCTGTAAGCTGTGCGAGGCTGTTTGCCCTGCTATGGCTATCACCATTGAAAGCGAAGTACGAGATGACGGCAGCCGTCGCACTACGCGTTACGACATTGACCTAACGAAATGCATATTCTGCGGTTTTTGCGAAGAAAGCTGCCCTGTGGATTCTATAGTTGAGACGCATATTTTGGAATACCACGGCGAAAAACGTGGTGATTTGTACTTTACTAAGGATATGCTGTTGGCCGTGGGTGACCGCTACGAAAAAGAAATCGCAGCCAGCCGTGCTGCTGATGCCAAGTACCGTTAAACCTATTTGAAATATAAAAAATGGATATCAAAACAGGTTTCTTCTACCTATTCTCTGTAGTGCTGCTGTTTGCGGCATTTAAAGTTATTACCTCCCGCAGCCCGGTGCATGCAGCCTTGTACTTGGTGCTGGCCTTCTTCCAGGCTGCTGCAGTGTGGGTGCTGCTAAAAGCCGAATTTTTAGCTATCACCTTGGTGCTGGTCTACGTTGGCGCTGTGATGGTATTGTTTTTGTTTGTGGTGATGATGTTGGACATCAACACTGATAGTTTGCGCCAAGGCTTTTGGAAGCATTTTCCGTTGGCTGCAGGCGTGGGTGCATTGATTGCATTTGAGATGGCATTTGTGCTGATGGGTGGCTTTCGTCTAAGTGAAGAACCTAAAACTGCCGCCGCCATAGCAGGCCAAGTCGCCAACACCAAAGAGCTGGGCAAGCTAATGTATACCCAGTACCTTTACCCATTAGAAGTTGCCGCTGTGCTGCTGTTGGTAGCTATCATCGCTGCTATCGCGTTGACTATGCGTGAGCGTAAAGACAGCAAGTATGTCGACCCGTCCATGCAGGTGCGTGTGAAAGCGCGCGATCGCATGGAAGTTATCAAAATGGAGGCTACTCAAAAAGCGCAGGCTTTAGTGGTGGAACCGGTTGTGCCAGAAACTAATGCTGCATCTGCTACGCCGTCATCAGGAGCTAAAGCATGACATTGACTTTAGGCCATTTTTTATCACTCGGCGCCATGCTGTTTGCGCTGTCGGTGATTGGTATTTTTCTGAACAGAAAAAACATTATTATTTTGTTGATGGCTATTGAGCTGATGCTCTTGGCTGTGAACATGAACTTCGTCGCATTCTCCTATTATTTAGGCGATTTGCATGGTCAGGTATTTGTCTTCTTTATTTTGACCGTCGCAGCTGCTGAGTCTGCTATCGGGTTGGCTATTTTGGTATTGTTGTTCCGTAATAACGCAACCATTGCCGCTGACGAACTTAATACGCTCAAAGGATAACGATACATATGAGCGCAACTTTGAATGCATCTACCCTGTTGGTTGTGCCCTTGGCACCACTGGTGGGTTCGATTATTGCAGGTGTCTTGGGCACCAAGTTTGGCGGCAACTGGATCGGTCGCCGATTAAGCCACTTTGTCACGATATTGGGCGTGTTGATTGCATTGATCATTTCGGCCCAGACTTTAGTGGCAGTGATCGGTGGTGCACGCTTTAATGCCACCATCTACGACTGGATGGTCATTGGCAAGTTAAAAATGGAAATCGGCTTTTTAGTCGATGGCCTGACAGCCATGATGATGTGCGTAGTGACCTTTGTGTCGCTGATGGTGCACCTCTACACCATTGGCTATATGGAAGAAGACGAGGGCTACAACCGCTTTTTCTCCTACATCTCTTTGTTTACCTTTGCCATGCTGATGCTGGTGATGAGCAACAACATGCTGCAGCTGTTCTTTGGCTGGGAAGCTGTGGGCTTAGTGTCTTATTTGCTAATCGGCTTTTGGTACAACAAGCCGACCGCCATTTTTGCCAACATGAAGGCATTTTTGGTCAACCGTGTGGGTGATTTTGGCTTTATCTTAGGCATCGGCTTGATAGTAGCCTTTGCGGGTACGCTCAATTACACCGAGGCATTTGCAAAAGCGGGTGACTTGGCGAAACTCAGTTTCCCCGGCACTGATTGGATGCTGGTAACAGTGATTTGTATTTGCTTGTTTATCGGGGCGATGGGTAAATCAGCGCAATTTCCATTGCACGTTTGGTTGCCCGATTCGATGGAAGGCCCAACGCCGATTTCTGCGCTGATCCACGCAGCTACGATGGTGACAGCAGGTATATTTATGGTGGCACGGATGTCGCCACTGTTTGAGCTGAGCGATACCGCACTTAGCTTTATCATGATCATTGGTGCCATCACTGCGCTGTTCATGGGCTTCTTAGGCATCATTCAAAACGACATTAAGCGCGTAGTGGCGTACTCTACGCTGTCGCAGCTGGGTTACATGACGGTAGCGCTAGGCGCATCGGCCTATTCTGTGGCCGTGTTCCATTTGATGACGCATGCATTCTTTAAGGCGTTATTGTTCTTGGCAGCAGGCTCAGTCATCATGGGCATGCACCACAACCAGGACATTCGCTACATGGGTGGTGTGCGTAAGTACATGCCCATTACTTGGATCACGTCGCTGTTAGGTTCGCTGGCGTTGATCGGCACGCCATTGTTCTCGGGTTTCTATTCCAAAGACGAAGTCATTATGGCGGTCAAGGCCAGCACTTTGTACGGTTCAGGCTTTGCGTATTTTGCTGTCATGGCCGGGGTGTTTGTCACGGCGTTTTATTCATTCCGCATGTACTTCTTGGTCTTTCACGGCAAAGAGCGTTACGACCAAAACCCCGATGCGCATCACGACGATCACCATAGCCACGACAGCCATGGGCATGACGATAAACCGCACGAATCGCCTTGGGTGGTGACAGTGCCTCTGGTGTTGCTAGCGATTCCGTCGGTGGTGTTGGGATTTATGGCTATCCAGCCTATGCTGTTTGGCGATTTTTTCAAAGACGCTATTTTTGTTGATGGTACTAAGCACTTGGCGATGGCCGAGCTGGCTAAAGAATTTCATGGTGCTGCACAACTGGCATTGCACGGCCTCATGACCTTGCCATTCTGGCTAGCATTGGCGGGCGTGGCTTTGTCTTACTACATGTACATCATTAATCCCACATTGCCAGCGGCTGTCAAAGCCCGCGTGATGCCGCTATACACCTTGCTAGAGAATAAATACTACTTCGACTGGTTCAATGAAAACGTCCTGGCGCGTGGGGCACGCATGTTGGGTACGGGCTTGTGGAAGGGCGGCGACCAAACCTTGATTGATGGCGGTATCGTCAACGGATCATGGAAGTTCATCAGCTTTATCTCAGGCATCGTGCGCCGTGCACAAACCGGGTATATCTATCACTATGCTTTAGTCATGTTGCTTGGCCTATTTGTGCTGATGACATACTTTGTTTGGTTCAACAAATAAAAAGGAAAAATAATAATGGGTTTGTTGAGCCTTGCAATTTGGATGCCAATAGCTTTTGGCGTGCTGCTATTAGCTTTGGGTCGCGACGATCAAGTTCGCACTGTGCGCTGGATTGCGTTGATTGGCGCGGTGGTCAGCTTCTTGGTAACTTTGCCTTTGTACGACGGTTTTCAGCTGGGTACTTCGGCTATGCAGTTTGTAGAAAAAGCGCCATGGATCGAGCGTTTTAACGTCAGCTACCATTTGGGAATTGACGGTATATCTTTTTGGTTTGTGCTGCTCACGGCATTTATCACCATAGTCGTGGTCATCTCGGCATGGGAGGCCATTACTGAGCGCGTTAACCAATATATGGGCGCGTTCTTGATTATGAGCGGTTTGATGATTGGTGTATTTTGCGCGCTTGATGGCATTTTGTTTTATGTTTTCTTTGAGGCGACACTCATACCGATGTATCTGATTATTGGTATTTGGGGTGGCCCTAATAAGATCTACGCAGCATTTAAGTTCTTTTTGTACACCTTGCTCGGTTCGCTATTGATGTTGGTGGCTTTGATCTTTTTGTACACCAAATCAGGCGGCAGTTTTGATATTTTGACTTGGCACAAACTGCCACTGGGCGCTAACGCGCAGACGCTAGTGTTCTTCGCTTTCTTGTCTGCTTTTGCGGTAAAGGTGCCCATGTGGCCAGTGCACACTTGGTTGCCAGATGTGCACGTTGAAGCACCTACCGGCGGCTCTGCAGTATTGGCGGCCATCATGCTCAAACTAGGCGCTTATGGCTTCTTGCGTTTTTCTATGCCCATTGCGCCTGATGCAGCCAACCACTATGCGTGGATCATGATTACTTTATCTCTGGTCGCTGTTGTCTACGTAGGCTTGGTGGCTTTAGTTCAGCAAGACATGAAAAAGCTGGTGGCTTATTCATCTGTGGCACACATGGGTTTTGTTACTTTGGGTTTCTTCATCTTTAATGACTTGGGAGTAGCTGGCGGCATTGTGCAAATGATTGCCCACGGCTTTGTATCGGCAGCCATGTTCTTATGTATCGGCGTCCTGTACGACCGCGTGCATTCGCG
>JANOSN010000890.1:0-4140 GCA_031415895.1 Polaromonas sp.
GCTTCTACGCCTTTGCGTATCCACACCTCTTCTTGCGCCAGCAGCTTGTCGGCTTTGGCAAATATCACGGCTTCTTGCGCCATTTGCTCGGCTTTTTGCAGCACATAGGCGGCAAAGTTGCCGGGGTAGCCGGTTAGCTTGCCACGGTCTAGCTCAACAATGCGGGTGGCCACGGCGTCTAAAAACGCCCGGTCGTGGCTGATGGTGACAATCGCGCCGTTAAACGCTACCAGCAGCTCTTGCAGCCAGGTGATTGCGTCTAAGTCCAAATGGTTGGTCGGCTCGTCTAGCAGCAGCACGTCGGGCCGCGCGACCAGCGCCTGGGCCAGCGCCACACGCTTTTTGGTGCCGCCAGACAGTTGGCCCACCACCGCGTCGGGGTTCAGGTTCAGGCGCTGCAGCGTTTCAGTGACGCGCTGCTCCCAGTTCCAGCCGTCGTGGTGCTCGATGATGGTTTGCAGCGCATCTAGATCACCTTCGCCCGATAAATATTGGTCCATTACGCTTTTAAGCGTTGCTATGCCTGCACTGGCTGCATCGAAAACTGTAGCATCAGGGTCTAGCACAGGCTCTTGCGCCACATACACCACGCTTACGCCGCCTTGCAGCTGCAGGGTGCCGTCGTCGGGTTTTTCTAGCCCTGCCAAGATTTTCAGCAGAGACGACTTGCCTGCGCCGTTGCGGCCAATCAAGCCCACCCGTTCGCCCGCCTCCAATGAAAAATCAGCATGGTCGAGCAGCGCAAAGTGACCAAAAGCGAGTTGCGCATTTAACAAAGTAACAAGAGCCATAAGATCGCGGGTGCCGTGCACCCACTGTTCGAAGTTAAAGCCGCAAGTGTGCCCTAAAGCATGGGCAGTCGAAGCATATCGACCAATTTGCGCACGAATTTAGCTTTTGTTGATGTGATTGGTGGGTAAAACAACTTTTCTCCACGCAACCATGTGCCGCGCAATACGGCGCGTTCGTGCGAGAAGGCTTTAAAACCGTAATGTCCGTGTGCGCTGCCCATGCCAGAGTTATTAACGCCGCCAAATGGTAAATTTCCATGCGCGTAGTGCACCAAGCAATGGTTCACACACACACCGCCAGAGCTTGTGGATGTCAGAACTTGGTCTATATGTTCCTTCGAGCGGCTGTAGATGTACAAAGCCAGCGGCTTAGGCTGCGCATTGATTTGTGCAATGGCATGGGTTAAATCCGTGTACGAAATAAACGGCAAAATTGGCCCAAAAATCTCCTCTTGCAGTACACGGCTGTCCTGCGCTACGTTGCTTAACAATGTGGGCGCAACGTAGCGGGCATCGGGTTCCATGTCACCCCCAGTAAACACCTGGGCACCGCGCTCAATCGCATCGGTCAGCAGGCCAGCCACCCGATGGGCATGCCGCGTGTTGACGATGCGCGTCAAATCCGGACTGTTTTTCATCGCCTGTGCGTCACGCCCATACATGCGCGCTACGGCACTGGCGCAGGCTTGCTGAAAGGCAACGCTTACCGCACTGTGTACCAGCACGTAGTCAGGTGCAACGCAAGTTTGTCCATTGTTAACAAATTTACCCCACATTAAATTCTCGGCCGCCAATTCAAGATTGGCCGTTTCATCGACGATGGCAGGTGACTTGCCGCCCAACTCGAGCGTCACACTGGTCAAATTTTTAGCAGCGGCCACCATCACGGCTTTACCCACTGCGGGCGAACCGGTAAAAAAGATGTGATCAAAAGGCAGCGCCAGCAAAGCGGTGGAGGTGTCTAGGCCTCCTTCAACTACCGCCACCTCGTTGGTTGAAAATACTGATGCAATGATTTGCACAATTACTGCCGAGACATGAGGTGTCATCTCAGAGGGTTTAAGTATGGCGGTGTTGCCTGCTGCCAGTGCTGAGACTAAAGGCCCTAAACATAAATTTAGAGGATAGTTCCAAGGCGCCACGATCAGCACTCTTCCGCGGCTTTGCATCTGCACTGACGCTCGGGTGCCCAACGTAACGCTAGTGGGCCAAACTTTCCGCGGTTTCATCCATCGCTTAAGGTTTCCTATGGCATGGCGCAGCTCGTCGATCACGACCAACAGCTCGGTGGACTCTACTTCAGTAGGCGATTTGCGCATATCCAACGCAAACGCCGTGTAAATAGCTGGGCGGTGGGCGAAAAGTGCCGTGCGCAAAGCACGCAAGCGCTGTATGCGCTCAAAAACCGATGAGCCGCGCCAGGCAAGAGCTATGGGCAACTGGGATTGAAAAATGCTATCAACAGTGGTTGCGTCTGTTTCATTGTTGTGGTGTGCAGCGGGCGCCACAGCATTAGGTGGTACAGGTTGGGTCATAGGGGGTAAACAACTTTACGCGTCAGAAATGACGTATCAAAAGTCACTGTAACCCATAAGCTCTGAATAGCCCATATCAAAAGTCATATTAAGCTTGTTCAGCCGTACGTGGCAGATGTACCTGTAGGGACGTTAAAAAAAGTGTGGCGCGCAGGCAATCGATATGAATTGGCAGCGATAGCTGCAAAGTGAATTGGAAGTCAAACAAATATTAGCGTAACTTCGGAAATCAGCGTCCCAAGGATTGGCTACGCATTACACACACATCCATACGCAGAAGATGCAAGTGAATGTCAAAGACGGCAGGGTCACAGCTTTGCTGCGCGCCAGTATTGACACCAGCGCCGCGGTCAGCAGCCTGCGCATCCAGTCAGCAGGCGACGCCATCACCCCGCGCTGGTTTGAACGCGCTTTTTCATTTCTAGCAGGTCCAGTCGACGGGCCTGACAAAACGACAGCAGAGGGTTTGTTTGATTTGCCGTATAACTTTGCGCATCAGCATATGTCGCACACCGCCAACAAATCGGGTGTGCCAGTGGGCTCTTGTCGCAGTGTGGGGCATTCGCACAGTGCATTTTTCTCAGATAGCTTTGTGGATGAACTGGTGTTCGCTGTACAAACCGATCCTCTAGAGTTTCGCCGCAGGGCGCTGATGCAAGCACCGCGCCATTTGGCAGTGCTTAATCTGGCGGTAGCCCAATCCGGCTGGGAGCCGCTGCCCGCCGGGCGTGCGCGAGGCATTGCGTTGCACGAGTCATTTGGATCCATTGTGTCCATGATGGTTAAGGTCTCTGCGCAAGCGGGTCAAACGCACGTCCACCGCTTTGTCTGCGCCATAGACTGCGGCACCATGGTGAACCCGGGCATCGTCGCCCAGCAAGTAGAAAGCTCGGTTGTGTTTGGCCTAGGTGCAGTGCTGTATGGCCGCATCGACAAAGTGCAAGGCCAAGTACAGCAAACCAACTATCTCAATTACCCAGTCATTAGTTTGGCGCAGGCGCCAGCAGTGCAAACGTATATCGTGCCGAATACCGCAGTGCCGACAGGTGCGGGCGAACCAGCGTTTCACCCGCTAGCACCAGCGGCGGCCAATGCGCTTTTTGCCTTGACAGGCAAGCGGGTGTGCAGCTTACCTAATACGACAACATAAATCTACTGGTGAGCTGAGAGCGAGAGCTGATTAGTAATGATTGATCAAAGTAGTTGCGCCAAGACTAAAAAGCGTCGTACACTATAGAGCTCTGTTGATGCAGAAAGCTGCTGCAAGGCAAGTAAGTCATCAAAAGAAAACCTCAAATAATTTGACGGGCGTCAAAAATCCGATATATAATTTGAGGCTCTGTTAAAAGCGCAGACAGGGTCAAGATAAAGCAATTTAACTTTGAATTTGTTTGTAGCTAAATTAGGTAGAAAAATTCAAATTAGTTTGACGAGCATCAAAAATTCGGTATATAATTTGAGGCTCTATTGAAAAGATGCAGTCATATTTGTAAAGCGATAGCAAAACAGATTGATTGTAAAAAAAAGTAGAAAATTTGACGCGGTACTAAAAAACGTGTTATAATCAAAGGCTTCGCTGATCACGGCGAGTTAAGCAAAAATACTTCGGTAAATTGCTGGGTTCTTTAAAAATTTACAGCCGATAAGCGTGGGTGTTTGAAGGCGATTGCCAGACGACACTGTTAAAAGTTTAGTCAAGTCTTTTGGACTTTAAACACTCATGCGTAATTGATAGATAGAAGTAATTCTTCTTCAATTCCGTTTTATGAGTAAATTCAAGATCGAACTATAGAGTTTGATCCTGGCTCAGATTG
>JANOSN010000891.1:0-1324 GCA_031415895.1 Polaromonas sp.
ATTAGCCCCCATGGCAGATATTGCATTTATTTTCGCGGGTTTTATAGTGGGCTTGATCGTCGGCCTCACGGGTGTGGGTGGCGGCTCGCTGATGACACCTATTTTGATTTTTGGCTTTGGTATCAAACCATATTTGGCCATTGGCACCGACTTGCTGTTCGCTGCATTTACCAAGCTAGGCGGCACCGTCAACCTGGCGCGCACCAAAACGGTAGACTGGCGCATTGTGGGATCGCTGTGCGCAGGCTCAATCCCCGCTGCATTGATCACGATTTACTTTTTGCACAGTGTGGGCACCACCAGCCCGGAAGTGCAAAAGGTGATGACCACTACGCTAGGCTTTGCATTACTACTGACCGCGCTGGCCACTTTGTACAAAGCCGTTAAAGGCAAAACCAGCCCGCGTGATTTGTCGCCACAACAATTGATAGCCGCCACCAAGCCGCGCCATTGGGCGCTGCCGGTGTTGTTTGGTGCGCTGATTGGTGCGCTGGTGACTGTTACCTCGGTAGGCGCTGGTGCCATTGGCGTAACGGTGCTGATGCTGCTGTACCCTGCCCTGCCGCTGTCACGCATTGTGGCGGCTGACTTGGCCTACGCCGTGCCGCTGACCTTGGTAGCAGGCTTGGGCCATGCGTCGATTGGCTCGGTGGACTGGTCGCTGCTGGCCAAGCTGCTGGCAGGCTCATTACCCGGCATTTGGCTAGGCACACAGTTCAGCACCAAGGTGCCTGAGCGGGCACTGCGCTCGCTGCTGTCGGTGCTGCTGGCCTACGCTGGTTTCAAGCTGATCATGATCTAAAAATTTGCAGAACACACCACTGCAACTTAATAAAAACTATGTACCAATACACCGACTTCGATAAACAGTTCGTCAAACAACGCGCCGCTCAATACCGCGACCAGCTAGAGCGCTACCAAGCGGGCACCTTGAGCGGTGACGAGTTCAAGCCACTGCGATTGCAAAATGGCTGGTACGTGCAGCGCTACGCACCCATGCTGCGCGTAGCCGTGCCTTATGGCGAAGTGTCTAGCGCGCAGCTGCGCGTGCTGGCTACCATAGCCGCCGACTACGACCAGCCTTCGCATGAAGTTTTTAACACCGCAGTTGACGGCCAAACCAAGCTGTCAGGCCACGGCGTAAAGCTCACCACTGGCTACGGCCACTTCACCACGCGCCAAAACGTGCAGTACAACTGGATTCCGCTAGACAAAAGCGCTGACGTCA
Organism: Polaromonas sp.; assembly: GCA_031415895.1. Taxonomy (GTDB): domain Bacteria; phylum Pseudomonadota; class Gammaproteobacteria; order Burkholderiales; family Burkholderiaceae_C; genus JAAFIP01. The sequence continues at coordinate 1,229 of JANOSN010000891.1, forward strand.
TGGACCTGCTGGCCAGCGTGAATATGCACGGCATTCAAACCAGCGGCAATTGCATTCGCAACATCACCAGCGACGAGCTGGCAGGCATAGCGCCCG
>JANOSN010000892.1:0-2164 GCA_031415895.1 Polaromonas sp.
AGCCCTTTAGGCCCAGCTCGGCCCCTGTGGGTACGTTAGGCAACGAGCTTAGGCGGCGTGGCCCGGCCACTAGCAGTGGGCGGAACTTGCCTGACTGAATATGCGGCATCAGCGAGGGTGCGGTGGTTACCGTCAGGTCAATCTGCCCAGCTAGCAGGTCCACAATCGTGGGGCCACTGCCTCGGTAGGGGATGTGGGTCATAAACGTGCCGCTGAGTTGCTTAAACAGCTCTGTTGCAATGTGCTGCACGCTGCCGTTGCCTGAGCTGCCGTAGTTCAGCTTGCCAGGGTTGGCCTTGGCGTAGGCGATCAAATCTTGCGCGGTTTTGATGTTCTCCAGCGAGCTGCGCACCACCATCACCTGCGGGGCCGAGTACACATTGTTGATCGCTTGCAGGTCTTTGATAGGGTCGTATGGCAGCTTGACCAAGTGCGGGCTCATGCAATGAAAGCCGCTGTAGGCCATGAGCAGGGTGTGGCCATCGGGTTTAGCATTGAGCACCGCCTGCGCGCCCACTGCGCCGTTGCCGCCACCTCTGTTGTCGATCACTATGCTCACGCCCAGCGCTTTGCCCAGCGGCTCTACCAGTGCGCGGGCTGAGATGTCGGCCGTACCGCCTGGAGGGGCGGGCACCACGATGGTGATTTGCCGGTCCGGATAGCTTTGGGCGCGCACCCAAGGGGCGGCTACCAGGGCTGTGGCGGCGCTGAGCGCATGGCGGCGGGTGAGTGTAAAGCGAGAGGCTGTGAACCGGGGGAGTGTCATACAAACGTCCTACAAATAAAGTGAATATTGTGCTCAACTGAGCCTATGGATGCAATTACAGCGGATTTTGCAGCGCTTGGCACTCCGCAAAAACGATAGTCAGTCATCGTCAACCACGATGCCTTGGAGCGATTTATGAAGGAAAATACTGACTAGCGTCGCAAATCACGATATGCGGCGCAATTTGGCTAACCCCACCCTCCCATGAACACTGCCCTTCGCACCAAACCGCACCACGCAGAACGCCCCACCGAACGCTCTTTTGCAAGGCGCATCGACCTCACATCGCTGCAGCTGTTTGTGGCCGTGTGCGAACTGGGCAGCATAGGCAAGGCGGCTGAGCGTGAATTTATTGCACCCTCGGCTGTGAGTAAGCGTTTAAGCGACCTAGAAGCCACGCTAGACACCGCCCTGCTGTACCGCCACGCACGCGGCGTGGACATTACCCCCGCTGGCGAGACGTTTTTGCACCATGCGCGCAGCGTGTTGATGAGCCTAGACCGTATGCAGGGCGAATTGAGCGAATACGCCGACGGCGTAAAAGGCCACGTACGTATCCACGCCAATATCTCGGCCATTGTGCAGTTTTTGCCCGAAGACATTGGCGGGTTTGCCAAGCTGTACCCGCAGCTGCGCATTGACCTGCAAGAGCATTTAAGCGGTGACATTGTGCGCGCTGTGACTGAGGGCGCAGCAGACATGGGCATTTGCAACCCGTTAACTGACATGGGTGAGTTGCAAAGCAAGCCTTACCGCCAAGACCGCTTGGTATTGGTGGTGCCGCGCAAGCACCCGCTGGCGCGTAAAAAACAACTCTCCTTTGCTGACAGCTTAGATTTTGACCACGTAGGCCTGCACAGCAACAGTGCTATTTATTTAGCGCAAAACCGCGCCGCAGCCGCTGTCGGCAAAACCATTGCGCTGCGCATTCAGGTCACCAGCCTAGACGCTGTGTGCCGCATGATTGACAACGGCCTGGGCATTGGCGTGCTGCCCGACAAAGCGTTTGCACTGGTGCGCGGTGTGGGCGACTTGGTAGCCATACCACTGACCGACAACTGGGCGCTGCGCGACATCGTGCTGGTAGCGCGCGACTTTAGTGCCCTGCCAGTACCTGCGAGGCTGCTGGTAGAGCATTTATGCAAAACAACTTAAAACATTCGCTACTATGAATTTAATAGCTAGATAATCAATGAATACTTGGACTATGAGCATATTTCATTGGTAAAAGTGCTTTTTTAATGCTATAGCAACCCTCCGCCAAGTACCCAACCATTTAAAATCACTTTTTTAGAAGTACCCCACCATGTCATCCACCACACTCGCACGTACGCTGTACGACAAAATTTGGGACGAACACGTTGTCCACACCGAAGACGACGGCACCAGCGTGCTATA
>JANOSN010000893.1:0-2344 GCA_031415895.1 Polaromonas sp.
GCCGCCGTGGGTCGTGACCTAGACCCGAATAATCCGCTGTACCAAGGCATTTCTATGGGCTCTATGGCCTCCAGCGGTGCTGGTAGTGCCGGCATAGTAGCTGCTGGGGCGTTGGCAGCCACTGCAGCGTTTGCTACGCAAAAGCCGTTTCAAAATCCTCAGTCAGGTGCTGATGACGATGTTGACTTTGATCTAGATCTGGATTTTTCACCTAACGACGCCAACAGCAGCGCATCAGCAATGAATCAAGCATTGCATGGCACTACGTCGCCTATCCATGTCCAATCCACAGTCGCCATGAAGGCGCAAACGCCTGACAGCATTGACTCTACCGCTATGGATTTGATTTTCGATTCACCCAGCGTGCCTGATTTTGATGCTACGAATAGTGGTTTGATTGACCTATCACCGCCTGATCTGGCGATGTTTGATCAGAAGCTAAGCTTCCCTGACCCTAAACCGACCATGGGTGTTATTGCACCTACGGCACCTATGTCTATCGCCACGGCACCTGCACCTGCTATGGATGCGCTTGAGTTCGATTTAGGCGATTTATCCTTAGACCTGCCAGGTGCAAGCACCGCAGCCACCAGCGCTGAACTGAGCAGTGGTCCGCTGGAAACCAAGCTCGCCTTGGCCCAAGAGTTCCGCGAGATTGGTGACAATGACGGCGCCCGCTCGCTGGCGCAAGAAGTTGCTGCTGAAGCCAGCGGTGCCTTAAAAGCACGCGCCCAACGCATGGTAGCGGACCTAAGCTAGTGCCCCGCATTGCACTAGGTTTGAGCTATGCTGGCCAAGGTTATCTTGGTTGGCAAAGCCAAACTGGCGGCAACACCATTCAAGACAAACTAGAAGCCGCGTTAGCGGCTTTTTCTGGCCTGTCAAAAGGCCAGAGGGTGATAACGCTGTGCGCTGGCCGTACTGACGCTGGCGTACATGGCTTGGCCCAAGTAGTGCACTTTGACACCCCGCTAGAGCGCGATATCTCTTCTTGGGTGCGTGGCACCAACAGCTATTTGCCCACAGATATTGCCGTGCAATGGGCGCGCGTTATGCCCGCTGATTTTCATAGCCGAGGCAGCGCGATTACTCGGCGCTATGCCTATGTGCTGCTTGAATCTATGGTGCGGCCCAGTATTGAGGCGGGCAGAATCGGTTGGGTGCACCGTCCTATGGCGTTAGCACCCATGCAGCAAGCCGCAAAATATCTGCTGGGCGAGCAAGACTTTTCATCTTTTCGTGCGGCCCAGTGCCAAGCCCTCAGCCCGGTCAAAACCATGCGCCACATTACCATTAGCCAGCGCGGTGCCTACTGGCGGTTTGAGTTTGAAGCCAGCGCGTTTTTGCACCATATGATCCGCAACATCATGGGTTGCCTAGTCACCGTAGGGCAAGGCAACCAATCGCCCGAATGGATGGCACAGGTGCTGGCCGCGCGCAGCCGCAAGGTAGCCGCCCCCACCTTCTCACCCGACGGTTTGTACTTTTTAGGCCCAGTGTATGACCCCAAATGGGGCTTACCTAACCATGTGGCAGCGTATGATTGGCTTCCATGATCCATACCGAGCAAAGATTGAGCGCCGCCGGGCCGCCCCAAGACGCGAAGGCCCCCACGGGGGGCAGCGCAGCACACGAAGTGGCAAGCGTGGGGGTACGTAGAACCCGCATCAAGATCTGCGGCCTCACCCGCGAAGAAGACGTTGACGCTGCCGTAGCTGCAGGCGCTGACGCTGTGGGCTTTGTGCTGTACCCGCCCAGCGCCCGCTACGTGTCGCCTGAGCGCGCTGCGCAGTTGTCACGTCGCCTGCCGTCATTTGTAACACCTGTTTTATTATTTGTGAATGAAACTGCTACAAATATCATAGCTGCACGAGCAATAAATACTTGGACTATCTGCCAATTTCATGGTGAAGAATCGCCTGCTGAGTGCCAAAGCTTGGGTTTCCCGTATATTCGTGCGGCTCGCATACCCCTAGACGGCGCTGAGGCTTTTGACTTGGTAAAATTCAGTCAAGATTTCGCTGACGCACAGGCCATACTCGTTGATGCCCACGTAGACGGCTATGGCGGCGGCGGTAAAACATTTAACTGGAACGCAATCAATTGGTCACATCCGCTACTAAACGCACGCTCTCGCCTCGTTTTGTCTGGTGGATTGACGCCAGCAAACGTGATCGATGGGATTTTGCAAGCGCGGCCATGGGCCGTTGATGTGAGCTCGGGGGTAGAAGTTGATGCACCGGAATTGAGCGGTCAAACGCTCAAGGGCATCAAAGACCCCGACAAAATCATTGCTTTTGTCCAAGCGGTACGCCGCGCAGATGAACAACTTGTTAAATCTTAA
>JANOSN010000894.1:0-10800 GCA_031415895.1 Polaromonas sp.
GAAACGCGGCAAGTTTGTCCGAGATGATGCGTACTTGACAGGTGCGCTGCACTACGTAGTAACTAGTAGCAAACAACGCACAACCCCCAAAAGCAAAGATGGCCGCATTAGTGTGTAGCGGGCGTAAACGCCCAAATGACAACCAAGCTACGCCAAAGTTCAGCTCAGGCCAAGCCATTTGTGCGGCGATAAATACACCCACAAGCATGCTAACCACGCCCCACACAATCGCCATGACAGAAAACTGGCGCACAATTTTGTCGTTGTATACCGTAGCTTGTGAGGCCGCCCACACTTTTGATGGCGCTCGTAGAGCAGGATTTGAAAGCACAGCGCTCATTTACAGTCCTTACGACTTTAGTTATGAGACAGTGTGTAGATAAATGCTGCCACCTGACTTGATAAAGATCAAGCTTTGGTGTTGTCTTGCATCGCAGAAGAACTTTGCTTTTTATCGTCTTGAAAGATACGCTGTGCTTCTTGCTCTACGTCCTCAAACTGGCCTGACCAAACAGCCCAAGCCAGCACAGCCATAACACCGAACGCTAGCAGTACCGATAACGGAATTAGTAAAAACAAAATGTCCATCAGATTTTCGCCTGCAATGCAGGCGTATGTGACAAGCGTGCAGCATTGGCTAACACCAACAACGAACTTGTTGCCATGCCCAAACCAGCCAACCATGCAGGCAACCACCCCGCAATAGCCAAAGGCACGCAAGCAGCGTTATATATTGCTGCCCACCACAAGTTTTGCCGTACGATATCCATTGTGCAACGTGCTTGGTGCAACAAGGCAGGTAGCAACTGCAACTGCGCGCCGGGTATTACCAAATCAGACTGCGCTTGCGTCAAAGGCGCAGCGTTTCCCAGTGCCACAGACACATGGGCACATGCCAGCACCGGACCATCGTTAAGGCCATCACCCACCATCATGACTTTGTGTCCCTGTTCTTGCAGCATCTGCAAGTGTGCTAATTTAGTTTGAGGTGTACATGCTCCTTGCACTTTACTTATACCCAATAGGCCAGCTACACGCTTGACAGCTGGGACACGGTCACCTGAGAGCATTTGAACATCTAGCCCATAGGCAATTAGCTGGGTAACGACGCTGCGTGCGGCGGGGCGAATCACCTCATCTAGATCAAACCGAGCTACACAACCAGAAGCATCCGCTAATACTACCTGCATCATGTCATCGGGCGATGGCTGGACACCGCAAAATACTGCAGAACCCAAACGCACAAGTCCCGTGCCAATGTATGGCAAAGGTTGCGCAAGCCTGCCTTCTAGACCAAGACCTGAAAACTCTTTGATATCTAACATCACAGGCATGGATGGTGATGTATTGCTTTGCGCTTCGACGAGAGCACGCGAAATCGGGTGTAGGGAATGCTGCGCAAGTGCAGCAGCAAGATGCAACGCCTGCGTTTGCGAAACGCCTTCTCGAGTGTGCACACCATGCAACCCGATCTGGGCTTGAGTTAAAGTGCCCGTCTTGTCAAAAATGACTGTGTCAATTCCTGCCAATGATTCAATGGCTTGCAACCGTCGTACTAAGACCCCTTGCTTGGCCAGCCATCCTGCGGATGTAAGCATGGCTGTAGGCGTAGCTAATGACAGCGCGCACGGACACGTCACTACCAGCACTGCTACAGCAGCCATCAAGGCCCGCGCTGGATCGATTGGCCACCAAAATATGGCCGCACTTAACGCTGCTAGCAGCACAAGCCATAAAAAAGGCTTAGCGATGCGGTCCGCCAAAATGGCTAAGCGTGGTTTATCAACAGAGGCTTGCTCCATTAAAGACACTATTTGCGCGTAGCGCGTGGCCTTGCCAATCTGCTCGATACGTACTTGGACAGAAGCAGATAGGTTATAGCTACCCGCTATCACTTGGGCACCTATAGTACGCTGCACCGGACGAGACTCTCCAGTGAGCAAAGCTTCATCCACAAAAGTAATGCCGAGCACAACCGTCCCGTCGGCCGGAAAAGCTTCTCCCGGCAGCACACGCACTACATCATCCAAACCCAGACGCCGAATCGAGACCCGCTCGAAAATGCCCTCGGCTGACAGCCGTTCTACGCTGTCAGGTAAGCGCTGCATTAAGTGCTCTAAAGCGCCAGCAGTACGGCTGCGCATACGCTGCTCTAGCCATCGACCCGTCAGCAGAAAGAACACAAACATCGTCAGCGAGTCAAAATATACCTCATGCCCCCACCAACCCTGCGGCTCAAAAGTAGCCGCTGTACTGACAAAAAAAGTTATCGCAATACCTATCGCCACAGGCAAGTCCATACTGATATTGCGATGCTTTAAGTCTCTGAACGCATTGTGAAAGAATGGACCACACGAAAATAAAACTACTGGTAGACTCAAAATCCACGATGCCCAGCGCAGCAACTTGACAATATCTGGCGTAATCGCCCCCGGTGCTGCAAAGTAACCGGGAACCGCGTACATCATCACCTGCATCATGCAAAAGCTGGCAACCAACCAACGCCACATTGCCAGGCGCGTTTCTTGTTGACTATGATTTGGCGAAAATGCGTCAGAGACAGGCGTCAACGGATAGCCCAAAACCTGTGCGGCAGTCATCCATTGCGATGGCCGAGTTACCGCCTCCGACCAAGTCACGCTGGCACGCTCACTGGCAGCACTCACACGCGCTGCCAATACACCTTTTGTAGTTATCAAGGCCTGCTCTACTTTGAGCGCACAGACGGCGCAGTGCATGCCACCCACCAAAACCTGCGACTCCCATATTCCAGCGTCGTTGGGTAAATTACCCGCACTGCGGCTAAAGGTAGCCCATTCTTGAGGATCGTCCCAAAAATCAAGATGGTTTATGTCCAATGGCAAAGCTTCGCCATGCGGTAATGGTGGGAAAGGGGAAGACAATGAGAAGAAAGACTTAACAGCATGCATCCCATCAGGTTAAATGCAGCTGCTTAACACACCCTTGATATATATCAAATGCGAGACTATCGGTCGTCAGGTGGCACAGAGACCTTAAACCTTTGATTTAGAAATTTTCGTAAGCCGCATTGCAAGTTCGTCAGCCGCAATCGCCCAGTTCGAGTCGTCGGCGATTGCACGTGCTAAAAATTGCGCTTGTGATGGATTCCAAAAATCAGCTTCTGGAAGACGTATTCCGGGATCGAGGCGGTTAGCAGTCAAGAATGCATCAATTGTCGCTACATCTCCTGCCATGCCTAGTTGACGGAATAAGTTGCTCAAGTTATGAACCATAATTTCCATGCTGCTGTACCTTAGTTAGTTGACAATATAAAAATATCCACTACTTCTGTAGTTATGCTAGCTGATTTCAACTTCAATCACACACGGTTCCAGCGTGACTAACCTATTTTTACGCCAATACGCGAAAGTTAACCATCATGCCGGCATCTGCATGCTCAAGGTTGTGGCAATGTAGTAGATAGGTTTGATCACCTGGAAAGTCGTGTGAGAAATCAATGGCAATTAGCACAGTTTCCCCCGGCCACACCAATACTGTATCTTTCCATCCCAAATCATTTACCACGCGGCCTTTGCCGAAACGGGCAATAACTGACACCTGTTGCGGGCTGTTCACACGTTCGAGAACCTGAAACGAAAATCCATGAATGTGCATCGGGTGCGGCATGCCTATCACTGGGTTGCTGATGCTCCAAACCTCTACCGTACCCCGTTTGACATCAAACGCAATTTCTTCCATTTTAAAACTGCGCCCGTTAATCAAAAAACGCATGTGTTCCATCGATAGTTCGATCTTTCGCTGCACGGCACCTTCCGTAGGAATGGGTTTTACTTGAGACAGCGTAACTGGCACCTTGGTAGCAACGCGTTGACCTGCTGTAACAACTAGTTTGAGTACATTGAACTCCATGCCCAACGGTAGCCGAGAAGAGCTCATGCTAGCCATCATCTTACCCATACCTCCACTGCTGGACGCTCCGCCCATACCGCCCATACCGCGCATGCTCATGCCACCCATGTTCCCCATTTCCCTTTCATTTTCCATAGCATCAAATACTAAGCTCTTAAGAAAAATGTCTTGTCCAGGTTGAACCTGTCCTGCGTCTAACAGCACATCCAGTCGCTCACCTGGTGAAAAAAATACTTCCTTAACGGTTTCAGGTTTATTGAGTAAACCACCATCTGTGCCGATTACCGAAAACTCTAGCGGTGTAGTGCCATTGACGAACGCTAGCCGATAAATGCGCGCGTTAGACCCATTGAGCAGGCGCAAACGGTATGTGCGCGGCGTGACGCTGTGCACAGCGTTAGGGGTCAGGTTGGTCAGCACGATATCGCCCAGCCAGCCCATCATGGACTCATGGACGTTGGGCTTATAGAGCAGCCGGCCTTGCGCATCAAACTGTTTATCTTGGATGACCAGTGGTATGTCGGTTTCACCTAAACGCAAATCCAGTACCTTGGCTAATGTGCGCTGATCATCGTCGTCTACCAACAAGAGGCTGGCCAGTCCGTTATATGCCTGCTTAGCGGTAAGTTCATGTGCATGCGTGTGGTACCAATAAGTTCCGCCTCTATTGCGCACTTTAAAGCTGTATTCATAGCGGCCGCCCACTGCGATAGTGTCAACCGGGTGTCCATCCATATCAGCAGGTACTTGCAAACCGTGCCAGTGAATGAGAGTCGGCTCTAACAGTGCATTGTCTAAACTGGCAACAAAATTGGCCCCGCTTTCGATGCGCAAGATCGGGTTTTGGTAGGCCTTGCCAGCTTGTTCGGTCTGATACAGCAAAAACGGCGATTCGCGTCCTGGTAGCAAGGCAAAGCTTGCTACCGTTGCTTTGATTTTCAATGGCCCAGCAACATCCAGCACGCCCAGCGGACCACTAGCACCTGGAATGAATAGTTTTTGTACAAAGTTCTGAGGCGATACCGGGTCAAAAGGGTAAGAGCGAAACGGCTCAGCAGCCTGAGATTGCGGTCTACCATACCCATGGTAGACCCAAGCTGCAGCACCAGCAGCGGCTACACCTCCTATTGCTACAGCACCTGTGTATTTCAATATATTTCTTCTATCAGGCATGTCAATCTCCACCGAATATGTGACCAGATTATTCATCTGAACATGAAGTTCGACTCCTGGTGACACTAGTACAAGATATATTGATATCCATCAAACAACAGCCAGTTATAGACGCCGATTTCATACAAAGGTGTCACCATAATTAGTCTAGTGGTATCGAATTACTTTGGGTGACCTAAGTATGTTCAATCCTGCCAATTTTTAAAAGTGACTTATAAAAATGACTGTGCATCCACCAGCTGAAATGCAAAGTACACCTGCAGGTGAAGTAGCTACGGAAAAATCCCAAGGGCTGTACACCTGCCCTATGCACCCAGAGATTCGGCAAGATCACGCAGGCAGTTGTCCTAAGTGCGGAATGGCCCTGGAGCCAGTGCAGCCCAGCTTGGACGACGACGAAAACCCAGAGCTTTCTGATTTCACTCGCCGATTTTGGTGGACTCTGCCACTTACCGTGGTGGTAACTGTACTGGCCATGCTAGGGCACCGTATGCAGTGGTTTGACATGGCTACCCAAAGTTGGATCGAGTTGGTGCTTACAGTTCCTGTTGTGCTGTGGGCAGGTTGGCCATTTTTTGTACGCGGAGTGCAATCCGTAATTCATCGCAGCCCCAATATGTGGACTCTGATTAGTCTGGGCACAGGTGCGGCATTTATTTACAGCGTAGTGGCCACTGTCAACCCCCAGATTTTCCCTGCTGCGTTTATGTCTATGGGTCGCGTGGCCGTGTACTTTGAAGCAGCTGCAGTCATCATATCTTTAACCCTACTGGGGCAAATGCTGGAGTTAAAAGCGCGCTCTCAAACATCAGCGGCCATCAAGTCACTGCTCGGCCTAGCACCCAAAACAGCGCGTCGTATAAAAACCGATGGTGCTGAAGAAGACGTGCCGCTTACGCATGTGCATGTGGGCGACCTGCTACGTGTACGGCCCGGCGAGAAAGTACCCGTTGATGGTGTGGTGACTGAGGGTCAGAGCGCGGTGGATGAATCAATGTTAACTGGCGAGCCTATGCCGGTAACTAAGCGCCCAAGCGACAAATTAATCGGTGCCACGCTTAACACCAGCGGAGCACTGACGATGCGCAGCGAACATGTGGGTTCAGCTACTGTTTTAGCGCAAATTGTGCAAATGGTAGCAATGGCACAGCGCTCTCGCGCACCAATGCAGCGCATGGCCGACAGCGTAGCGGGCTATTTTGTAGTTACTGTGGTTAGTATTGCTGTGCTAACTTTTTTTGGTTGGGGGGTTTTTGGTCCAGAGCCAAGCTGGGTGTACGGCCTCATCAACGCCGTAGCGGTGCTTATCATTGCCTGTCCTTGCGCACTAGGACTTGCTACACCCATGTCCATTATGGTAGCCACTGGGCGGGCAGCAACGATGGGTATTCTTTTTCGTGATGCTGCAGCCATTGAAAATCTGCAAAAAATCGACACGCTGATTGTGGATAAAACCGGCACCCTGACAGAAGGACGGCCCGCCTTTGAACGTGCTGTTGCGGTAGGCGGTTTTACCGATACTGAGGTGCTGCGCTTAGCCGCTAGCCTTGACCAAGGCAGTGAACACCCGCTGGCCGCAGCCGTCGTGGCTGCGGCGCATGCTCAAAATTTGGTGCTCGACAAGCCAGAGCACTTTGACTCTGCCTCCGGCATCGGTGTACGCGGTATGGTGGCAGGTAAAACACTGGCGTTAGGCAACACAGCATTCATGCAATCACTGGGCGTTGATGCAACTTTGTTGGCTAGTCAATCTGAAGAATTACGCAGGCAAGGTGCCAGCGTCATGTATCTGGCTGTTGATAGCAAACTCGCTGGGCTGCTAGCCGTAGCAGACCCTATCAAGGCGACTACAAAATACGCACTGACATCATTACGCGCTGCTGGACTGCGAATCATCATGGCCACTGGTGACGGCTTGACCACCGCACGCTTTATCGGTGGTCAATTGGGCATCAGCGAGGTATTTGGCGAAGTCAAACCGGCAGATAAACTGGCATTAGTAGTGCGGCTGCAAAAAGAGGGCTGCATCGTTGCGATGGCTGGCGACGGTATCAACGATGCGCCTGCGCTGGCCAAGGCCAACATCGGAATAGCTATGGGAACGGGCACAGATGTGGCTATGAACAGTGCGCAGGTCACCTTGGTCAAAGGCGACCTGCGCGGCATCGCTACGGCGCGCGCATTGTCGGTGGCTACTGTAGCCAACATGAAGCAAAACCTCACGTTTGCATTTATCTACAACGCTTTGGGGGTGCCACTAGCTGCGGGGGTGCTGTACTCGTTGACGGGTTGGCTCTTATCTCCCATGATCGCCGCGCTGGCAATGAGTTTAAGTTCAGTCTCAGTGATCAGCAACGCCTTGCGCTTGCGCGCTACTGCACTAAAACTGGACTGATGGAGTCAAGCAACCAATATGGACATTCTTGCGCATGCTTTGTGGGCGAGCGTAGGCATATCCCTAGCACACCGCCGCTGGCCTATCAATCCTACCGTTGCAGCAATTACCGTCGCACTATCGGTTTTGCCTGATGTTCCACATTTGTTGCCTATTTTTGCGTGGTCAGCATTAGGTGATGGCACATTTTCTGCGCTGAGTGATTACTCCATTGCGGTGCCAGGCCAAGAACCCACCATGCCTTCTGTGGTCACGTTTTTATCGCACCACTTGCACTGCATGACGCATAGCGCTATTGTGGCGGGCGCTATCACGGCGTGGGTTTGGGCAATGCGGCGCACCTTTTGGGTACCTTTGCTAGGTTGGTGGTCACACATACTAATTGACGTATTTACCCATTCGATTGATTACTACCCTTCTCCCGTTTTCTACCCCATCACCCAGCGCGGCTTCGACGGCGTGGCTTGGAACAGGCCATGGTTTATGGTACTAAATTATGCAGCACTAGTGTGTGCAGGAATTTTTTTAATGATCAAAGACAAAACAAAATAATCTGACTATAAGTATCACGCTATATAAACAGAAAGTTATCCGCACAAGCAAAAAACTTATGCACTATCCTGCTCTACAGTTGCCAACGGCGCCGCTCCCTGCGCGCGCAGGGTTTCTAGCTCATCTAGCAGTTGCAAGGCTAGCGCAGCGCCGGCTAAGTTCACACCCAAATCACGTTGCAAGCGCGAGGCCACTTTGGTGCGGCGCACATGCAGACTGGTAAAACGCCAAGTATGCCAAGCTTCGGGAGTGTCGCTATTGCCAGTCATTTTTGCTGGCGCGATAACGCCTTCTTGCACCAGCTCTAGAACGTAGTCACTGTGCACAGCGCACATACGGCATAGCTGATCGATGGACATTTCAATAACGTGCTGCCCTTGGGAGAAACTGAGGTTGCTGCGAGGCTGCTGCGATGGCGTGTACGTGCTCATACATAAGCTCCCAAGTTAGCGCGCGGCGCAAAGGTTTTAAATTGCTCGGCCATGCTGCGGTAAAACGCTTGTCCCGCTTCGTCAGCGACTGGTGGTGCTGCAATTTTTAAAACGAAATAAAAATCACCAGGCGTAGCCGATGGGATGCCGCGACCCTTTAAGCGCAGCTTACGGCCTTCGACCGAACCTGCGGGTATTTTCAGCTCTACAACGGCACCGCTAGGCGTAGGCACTTCGATTTCGGAACCCAAAGCAGCTTCCCACGGAGTGACTGGAAGGTCTAAATACACATCGTGTTTGTCGATACGGTAGTGAGCATGGGGTTTAAAGCTAACCTCCAGATACAAGTCTCCTGGCCTGCCGTCCCCGACGCCAGGGCCGCCTTGTCCTGCCAAGCGGATGTGCTGGCCAGCGCGTACACCTATGGGAATTTTAAATTCAATGTCATGGTTTTTGACAGTAACGCGGCCCTGACCGTCCATCTCAGGCACACCTAGGCTGACGCGGCGCTCACCGCCATGGTAGGCCTCTTGCAATTCGATTTGGATTTTGGCATGGCTGTCTTGGCCATCGACATTAAAGGCTTGCTGACGTTCGTGGCCCGGTTGCCCAGAACGTCCGCTACTAAAACCCCGACGAAACAGCGATTCAAAAAAATCACTATATTCCGCCGACTCACGCGGGCTAAAACCTTTGCCTGCTGTTTCAAACCCGGCATTCCAATCAGGAGGTGGTTTAAAGTCTTGGCCTTCTTTCCAGTTCGCACCTAGTTGGTCGTAGGCAGCACGTTTTTCAGGATTTTTGAGCACTTCGTAGGCCTCACCCACTTCTTTAAAGCGCGCCTCGGCGTTGGATTCTTTGCTGACATCTGGGTGGTACTTACGCGCCAATACACGGTGGGCGCGCTTGATCTCGTCTTGCGTAGCAGTGCGCTCTAGACCCATGATCTTGTAGTAATCGTTGTATTTCACGCGCCCATAGTGCACTTAATGTGCGTGCTGATTTTTGACCAATATCAATACGTATGCAATTAAGTACTGCTACCCTGCTTGCATCATGTGCGAAACCCTTCACAAACTATGCCCGCTCTGTCGCACGACTAACTGCGCACCAGCTGACAAACCAAGCAGCTTTCAACTAGAGCCTGACGTGCGTTCAACCAAGGTCAATACCGGGGCTACGGGAGCTTTAGACATTGTGAGATGGACTAAAACCCATCTGCCATGAACGACCGCATTACCCAACTTCTGATTCAGATAGCTGCGCTTGAGGACGAGTTGCGGATCGCCGTGCATGACCAAGAAAGCCGTATGTTCTTCTCCATCCGAGGTAGACGCGTCGAGTTTGAGCATTCCATTAAAACAGCGCACCAAAAACTAAAAAAAAGCGTCTTTAAATGGTTAGTTACCAACCGACCACAAAACTTGATTACTGGGCCCATCATATACAGCATGGTGCTACCGATGATGGTGCTAGACCTACTGGTCACCTTGTACCAATGGACTTGTTTTCCGATCTACGGCATCACCAAGGTACAGCGTGCTAATTTCATTGTGTTTGATCGCCACCATTTGGGGTATCTTAATTTGATTGAAAAATTCCATTGCACTTATTGTGAATATGGCAACGGATTGATGAGCTACATGACAGAGATATTGGCTCGCACAGAAGAGTATTTTTGTCCCATAAAGCATGCTCACAAGATATTGGGTACACACAATCGTTACAACAGATTTTTAGACTACGGTGATGCAGCTGATTATGAGAAAAAGCTCGAAGAGTTTCGGATGAATTTGGGTAAAGCGAAATAGACCAACACAGGCGACAGCAATACAGTAATAACACTGTGCACATTTATTGACTTAAATCAAACTGCTACAGCCGCCCAGCACGTAGTCTTGAAGTCTTATTACAAGGAGATGGACTATGTACAAGCGGATTTTGATTGCCACCGATGGTGGTACGTTATCCAAAAAGGCCGTCACTTCAGGGATTGCTCTGGCTGCAGGTCTCGGTGCAGAGGTTGTAGCCTATACGGCGGTAGCGCTCTACCCACAAGCCTACTACGAAGGCGCCGTGATGCTGACACCCAAGGAAATCGCCCGCATTGACAAAGCATCGCACGAGCAGGCTCAGACTATCGTAGATGCACTACAAGACCAAGCTCGAAGCCATGACGTTACAGCCACCACCCTCATCGGGCACGACCCCATAGCAGAAGGTATTATCAGCGCCGCTAAAAAGAAAAAATGCGACCTGATCGTGATGGCATCCCATGGTCGCAAGGGTTTCAAGCGCATGCTGCTAGGCAGCGAGACTCTGGACGTATTGACTCACTCCCACATACCAGTTTTAGTG
>JANOSN010000895.1:0-1655 GCA_031415895.1 Polaromonas sp.
CACGCATCGCGAGATCGGCGTGGATACCGAGTCCTGGCATCACGCGCTCAAGAACACCTTGCGGCAGGCCCCTGATGTCATCCTCATCGGTGAGATCCGCGACCGCGAGACCATGGAGCACGCCGTAGCCTTTGCCGAAACCGGCCACCTGTGCATGGCCACGCTGCATGCTAACAGCGCCAACCAAGCGCTAGACCGCGTGATCAACTTCTTCCCAGAAGAGCGGCGCACCCAGCTGCTGATGGACTTGTCGCTGAACCTGCGCGCCATGGTGTCGCAGCGATTGGTGCCTAAGCAAGATGGTAAGGGCCGTTTTGCAGCGGTCGAGATTATGCTCAACACGCCGTTGATTTCAGATTTGATCTTCAAAGGCGACGTCTCTGAAATCAAAGAGATCATGAAGAAAAGCCGCAACTTGGGCATGCAAACTTTTGACCAAGCGCTGTTTGATGGGTTTGAGAATAACCACATTACGTTTGAAGATGCATTGCGCAACGCTGATTCGGTGAACGACTTGCGTTTGCAGATCAAACTCAATTCGCAGCGCGCTAAAACAGTGGACTTGGCTGCAGGCACTGAGCATTTGCAGATTATGTAAAAACTGAACCCACTACCATGCCCTCTACCAATACCAAAGCGTACGATTCCATTACCTCCCGCAAAGTCGCCTTTTTAGGCCTAGGTGTGATGGGTTACCCCATGGCCGGGCATCTGCACAGCGCTGGCCACCAAGTGACGGTGTACAACCGCACTGCTGCAAAATCCGTAGCATTTAATGCTGAGTATTCTGGTAGCACCCATGGCTTAACACCTAAAGACGCAGTCAAAGACGCTGATTTTGTGTTTTGCTGTGTGGGCAATGATCAAGACTTGCGCAGTGTGGTGCTGGGCGACCAAGGTGCGCTGGCAGGCATGAAAAAAGGCGCTGTCTTGGTTGACCATACCACTGCATCAGCCGATGTGGCGCGTGAACTGTATGCCGCTGCCAAGGCAGCTGGTCTGCACTTTGTAGATGCCCCCGTCTCTGGCGGCCAGGCTGGTGCACAAAATGGCTTGCTCACGGTAATGTGCGGTGGCGATGTGGCTGCGTTTGACGTGGCCCAACCGGTGGCCATGGCTTTCTCGCGCGCGTTCACGCGCATGGGCGAGACGGGCGCTGGGCAGCTGACCAAAATGGTGAACCAAATTTGCATTGCAGGCTTAGTACAGGGCTTGTCTGAGGCTGTGGCGTTTGGCCAAAAAGCCGGCCTGGACGTGAACTTGGTGTTAGACGTGATTGGCAAAGGTGCAGCGCAAAGCTGGCAGCTAGACAACCGCGGCAAAACCATGGTGGCAGACAAGTTTGACTTTGGTTTTGCGGTGGACTGGATGCGTAAAGACTTAGGGCTAGTGTTAGATGAAGCCAAACGTAACGGCGCGCGCTTACCTGTGACTGCGCTGGTCGATCAGTTCTATGCCGATGTGCAGCAGATGGGCGGTAAACGCTGGGACACATCTAGCCTGGTAAAGCGGTTACGTTGAGTATTTGCTATTAATGTCATAGCTAACTAAGTAGTAAATACTTGGACTACTAGGGTATTTGACCTGATTAGCCAGATGCCTCAGATGCTGAAAAATAACCGTTCGGGCTGAGCTTGTCGAAGCCCTCATAAACC